>NZ_JBEOXU010000001.1:0-158265 GCF_040296725.1 Streptomyces sp. NPDC002044 | reverse complement strand
TATCCGGTATTAGACCCCGTTTCCAGGGCTTGTCCCAGAGTGAAGGGCAGATTGCCCACGTGTTACTCACCCGTTCGCCACTAATCCACCCCGAAGGGCTTCATCGTTCGACTTGCATGTGTTAAGCACGCCGCCAGCGTTCGTCCTGAGCCAGGATCAAACTCTCCATGAATGTTTACCCGTAATCGGGTGCACACACACTTAGAGCGGGACAATCAAGTCGGAATAAGACCGATCATCCACAACGTCCTCGCTGTGTAATCGCCTGCAAGCACACCGGAAACCCGGAGCCCCACAGGACTTTTTCAAAGGAACCTCATCCACCGAAATGGACGGGGTATCAACTTCTGGCGTTGATTTTTGGCACGCTGTTGAGTTCTCAAGGAACGGACGCTTCCTTTGTACTCACCCTCTCGGGCTTTCCTCCGGGCTTTCGTTCTGTTCTTGCGTTTCCGACTCTATCAGACTCTTTCGGGCCCGATTCCCGGTCGAAGCGGGATTCGCTTTCCAGGTATTCGCTTTCGCGCTTTCCTTTCCGGCGATTCCGACTCTACCAGATTCATTTCCGTGTCACTGTCGACTGGATTTGAATTCCGGCGGCCTGCGGAGGGCCATTCCCTTTCGGGTGGACCAGACTTTATCAGGTCTCCCTGAGCAGTTGATCCCACCCGCTCGCGTGCGTACGGGCACACATGTGTGCCCGGGTGCCGTGCGAGGTGGAGACGTAAACGTACTGGAGCGGGGCCCCCGGATGCAAATCCGGTTGCCCCGCTCCCGTGGGGTCGCTACGGCGGAGGTCAGACCTCGACGACGACCGGGAGGATCATCGGGCGGCGACGGTAGCTGTCCGAGACCCACTTGCCCATGGTCCGCCGGATGAGCTGCTGGATCTGGTGGGGCTCGGCCACGCCGTCGGAGGCGGCGCGGGCGATCGACTCCTCGATCTTCGCGAGCACCGGGCCGAAGGCCGCGTCGTCGATGCCGGAGCCGCGGGCCTGGATGTTCGGGCCACTGACGATCTTGCCCGTGGTGCTGTCCACCACGACGTAGACCGAGATGATGCCCTCGTCACCGAGGATCCGGCGGTCCTTGAGCGAAGCCTCGGTGACGTCGCCGACCGAGAGGCCGTCCACGTACACGTAGCCGGCCTGGACCTTGCCCGAGATGCGGGCCTTGCCGTCGATGAGGTCGACGACGACGCCGTCCTCCGCGATGACGATGCGGTCCTTCGGGACGCCCGTCAGGGCGCCCAGCTCCGCGTTGGCGCGCAGGTGGCGCCATTCGCCGTGGACCGGCATCAGGTTCCGCGGCTTGCAGATGTTGTAGAAGTACAGCAGCTCGCCGGCGGAGGCGTGGCCGGAGACGTGCACCTTGGCGTTGCCCTTGTGCACGACGTTCGCGCCCCAACGGGTCAGGCCGTTGATCACGCGGTAGACCGCGTTCTCGTTGCCCGGGATCAGGGACGACGCCAGGATCACCGTGTCGCCGGGGACGATCCGGATCTGGTGGTCGCGGTTGGCCATGCGGGACAGGGCCGCCATCGGCTCGCCCTGGGAACCCGTGCAGACGAGGACGACCTCGTGGGCCGGCAGGTCGTCGAGGGTCTTGACGTCCACGACGAGGCCCGGCGGGACCTTCAGGTAGCCCAGGTCACGGGCGATGCCCATGTTGCGGACCATCGAGCGGCCGACGAAGGCGACCCGGCGGCCGTACTCGTGGGCGGCGTCCAGGATCTGCTGGATGCGGTGCACGTGGCTGGCGAAGCTGGCCACGATGATCCGGCTGTGGGCGTTCGCGAAGACCGTGCGCAGCACGTTGGAGATCTCGCGCTCGGGGGGGACGAAGCCCGGGACCTCGGCGTTCGTCGAGTCCGAGAGGAGGAGGTCGATGCCCTCTTCGCTCAGGCGCGCGAACGCGTGCAGGTCGGTGAGGCGGTTGTCCAGCGGGAGCTGGTCCATCTTGAAGTCGCCGGTGGCGACGACCAGGCCCGCGGGGGTCCGGATCGCGACGGCCAGGGCGTCGGGGATGGAGTGGTTGACGGCGATGAACTCGCAGTCGAAGGGGCCGAGGTTCTCGCGCTCGCCTTCCTTCACCTCGAGGGTGTAGGGGCGGATGCGGTGCTCCTGGAGCTTCGCCTCGATGAGGGCCAGCGTCAGCTTGGAGCCGATCAGCGGGATGTCCGGCTTCTCCCGGAGGAGGTAGGGGACGGCGCCGATGTGGTCCTCGTGGCCGTGCGTGAGCACGATGCCCTCGATGTCGTCCAGCCGGTCCCGGATGGACGAGAAGTCCGGAAGGATCAGGTCGATGCCCGGCTGCTCCTCCTCGGGGAAGAGGACGCCGCAGTCGACGATCAGCAGGCGGCCGTCGAACTCGAAGACGGTCATGTTGCGACCGATCTCACCGAGCCCGCCCAGGGGGGTGACCCGGAGGGCGCCCTTGGGGAGCTTCGGCGGCAGGCCGAGTTCAGGATGCGGATGGCTCAAAAGTCTCTCCTCACCACACGCGCCACGTACCTCGGAAGGCACGTGGCGCGCATGTCATTCGTGCACTTGCTGTTGTCGGGTGGGGTCGTGCTTGTTCAGTTGTGAAGTCTGTTGTCAGAGCTGTACCCCGCCGGCGGCGAGGTCGAGCTTGAGCCGCGCCGTCTCTTCGGCGGTCAGCTCGACCAGCGGGAGCCGCAGCGGGCCGGCGGGCAGGCCCTGCAGGCCCAGCGCGGCCTTGGTGGTCATCACGCCCTGGGTGCGGAACATGCCGGTGAAGACCGGCAGCAGCCTCTGGTGGATCTCGGCGGCCTTCTGGACGTCTCCGCCCAGGTGGGCCTCCAGCATGGCGCGCAGCTCGGGGGTGACCACGTGGCTGACCACGGACACGAATCCGACCCCGCCGATGGACAGCAGGGGCAGGTTCAGCATGTCGTCGCCGGAGTACCAGGCCAGACCGCTGCGCGCCATGGCCCAGCCGGCGAGGCCCAGGTCGCCCTTGGCGTCCTTGTTGGCCACGATGCGGGGGTGCTCGCCGAGCCGGACCAGGGTTTCGGTGTCGATGGGGACACCGCTGCGGCCGGGGATGTCGTAGAGCATGACCGGCAGGCCGGTCGCGTCGGCGATGGCCGTGAAGTGCCGGAAGAGGCCCTCCTGCGGCGGCTTGCTGTAGTACGGGGTGACGGCGAGGAGGCCGTGGGCGCCCGTGCGCTCGGCCTCGCGGGCCAGCTCCAGGGTGTGCCGGGTGTCGTTCGTACCGATGCCGGCGACCACGTGGGCGCGGTCTCCGACGGCTTCGAGGACGGCTCGTACGAGGTCGTTCTTCTCCGCGTCGGTGGTGGTCGGCGACTCACCGGTGGTGCCGTTGACGATCAGGCCGTCGTTGCCTGCGTCGACCAGGTGGGCGGCGAGCCGCTGCGCGCCGTCGAGGTCGAGTGCGCCATCCGCCGTGAACGGCGTGATCATGGCGGTGAGGACCCGCCCGAAGGGGGTCTGCGGAGTCGAGATCGGAGCCATGGGTAACACGCTACTCGCTGCCACGCTCGTGGTGTCCCCTCGGGGGACGTCAACGGGGTGTTGGACGCCGGCACTGCCTGCTCGGGGGTTCAGGCAGTGCCGGGTCCGTTTGATCAGCCTAGATGAACTTTCCGAAACGCCGCAATACGGACACTTGGGACTTGAGTCCGTACATCTGTACGTCGCGGACGTAGCGGCGCTTACGGGGCAACGCGACCGTTGCCGTTGAAGGCCGAGTACGTGAGCGGCATGAGCCGCGCCCAGTGCTGCTCCATCTTCTCGCCGACCATCTCGATCTCCCGCTGCGGGAAGGACGGCACGGCCGCGAGCTCGTGCTGCGTACGGAGACCGAGGAAGTGCATCAGCGAGCGCGCGTTGCACGTGGCGTACATCGACGAGAAAAGACCGACCGGCAGGACCGAACGGGCAACCTCCCGGGCCACGCCCGCGTCGAGCATCTCCTGGTACGCCTGGTATGCCTGGAGGTAGGAGTCCTCCATGACGCGCCCGGTCAGCTCCTGCTGCGCCCGGGTGCCCTCGACGAAGACGTACTTGCCCGGGCGGCCCTCCTGGACGAGCTTGCGCTCGGCGTCGGGGACGTAGAAGACCGGCTCGAGGTTCCGGTAGCGGCCCGACTCCTCGTTGTAGGACCAGCCCACGCGGTGGCGCATGAACTCGCGGAACACGAAGATCGGGGCGCTGATGAAGAAGGTCATCGAGTTGTGCTCGAAGGGACTGCCGTGGCGGTCGCGCATCAGGTAGTTGATCAGGCCCTTGGAGCGCTCCGGGTCCTTCTGGAGCTCCTCCAGGGACTGCTCGCCGGCCGTGGAGACCCGGGCGGCCCACAGCACGTCGGAGTCGGCGGCGGAATGCTTGACCAGCTCCACCGTCACATCGCTGCGGAAGCTGGGTTTCAGATCTGAAGCGGCGGTGTCGCTCACCGGGGTCCTTCCAAACGTGCGTCCTGGGGCGCGCCCACTCTACGTCGCCGACCGCGTCGCCCCGCCCACGCGCACGCGGGCCGGCGGGGGCCCGGACGAGCTGACGCGGCGCCATGAAATTTGGTTGATGTGCCGGAATCCGGCACCGATCGGACGTCCCGGACGTCATAACGGGTAGTACGCGCATCCACCCGCCGCCCCGTTCCGGGGCCCCATAGCGAGGAGAGCCGCTCCCATGTTCCGCCGGCGCGAACCCGTCCCGTTCGCCTTCGTCGCCGAGGCCGACCGTTTCCGCAGCAATGTCACTCCGCCGCCGCGCGAGAGTCTGAGCAAGACCCAGATGGCCGCCCGTAGTCTGGTCGGGCTGACCGTGGTGGCGGGGCTCGCCGGCTCGCTGCTCTTCGGCATGCCCGCACTGCAGCCGAGCAAGGCACCCGAGAAGTCGCAGCAGTCGGAGGCGTCCGAGGGGCGGTAGCCTCACGGGCACAGCCCAACCGAACGTGCATGTGAGTGAGGTACAGCCGTGCCCCTGCCCTTCCTGACGGCCGACGGCGTGTTCGACGCGGACGAGGAGAGCGACGACGTACTCCCCCACGCCGACCACGACCGCTGGCGGCGGCCGTACCGGCCCGGTCCCTGGCGGGTGGCCATCGCCGCGCTGCTGCTCCTGCTCTCCGCCTTCATGCTGCTGGCCACGATGATCGTCGCCTTCGCGGGCACCTGGGGCGGGGCGTCCGTCTGCCTCGCCGCCGCGCTCTGCGTGGTCGGCTCGGCGCTGCAAACGCTGCGTACGGGCGTATGGGTGAACCGTACGGGCCTGCGCCGGATCGGGTTCTTCGGGACCCGCACGATCGCCTGGAGCGAGGTCGCCGAGTTCCGCACGGTGCAGCAGCCGGTGCGCTGGCTCGGTCTGCCGCGGACCGTGCAGGGGCAGGCCCTGATGGTGGACGCGCGCGGTGGTGCGGAGCTGCCGGTGCTCCTGACCGACCACAACGCCGACTTCCTGTCCCGGTCGGAGGCCTTCGACCGGGCCGCCGACACGCTCGGGGCGTGGGCCGACGAGTACCGGCCCGTGCCCGCCTGACGCGCGCCGCAGCGGCGTACGAAGGCCCGCGAGGGCCCGTGGAGGCCCGTACGGGGATCAGCCCTGGACGGGCCTTCCGGCGTGCAGGGCGATCGCCCGCTGCATGGCCTTGCGCGCCCGCGGGGTGTCGCGGGCGTCGTGGTAGGCGACGGCCAGACGGAACCAGCTGCGCCAGTCCCCCGGCTCGTCCTCGGTTTCGGCCCTGCGGCGCGCGAAGACCTCGTCGGCGGAGTCCCGCAGGATCCGCCCGTACCGGTCCCGCTCCAGCTCGTCCACGGGCAGGCCGCCCTCGGCCTCCAGCTCGGCTCCGAGCTGGTTGGCCCGGGTGACGAACTGCGTGTT
This sequence comes from Streptomyces sp. NPDC002044, assembly GCF_040296725.1. Lineage (NCBI taxonomy): Bacteria > Bacillati > Actinomycetota > Actinomycetes > Kitasatosporales > Streptomycetaceae > Streptomyces > Streptomyces sp. NPDC002044. The sequence goes on along the minus strand of NZ_JBEOXU010000001.1, from coordinate 152,401 downwards.
CTTCCAGAGGAACCACACGCCGATGACCGGCAGGATCAGCACGGCCACCCCGAAGGTCACGGTGAGCCAGGTGCCGTGCCGGATCAGCATCAGGCCCCGGCCGCCGGCCAGGACGAAGTAGACGACCAGGACGGCGGCCGTGAGGAAGTACGTGATCTTCGCGCGCATAGTCGTGCCGTCAGCCCAGGTCGAGGAAGTGTTCCAGGCCGAAGGTCAGGCCCGGGGTCGCCGTGACGCGGCGTGCGCCGAGCAGGATGCCCGGCATGAAGCTGCTGTGGTGCAGCGAGTCGTGGCGGATGGTCAGCGTCTCGCCCTCGCCGCCGAGGAGCACCTCCTGGTGGGCCAGCAGGCCGCGCAGGCGGATGGCGTGCACCGGGACCCCGTCCACGTCGGCGCCGCGGGCGCCGTCGAGGGCCGTGGCGGTGGCGTCGGGCTGCGCGCCGAGGCCGGCCTCGGCTCGGGCCGCGGCGATCAGCTGCGCCGTGCGGGTGGCCGTGCCGGAGGGGGCGTCGGCCTTGTTGGGGTGGTGCAGCTCGACGACCTCGACGGACTCGAAGTAGCGCGCCGCCTGCGCGGCGAACTTCATGGTGAGGACAGCGCCGATGGAGAAGTTCGGGGCGATGAGCACCCCGGTCTCCGGCGATCCGGCCAGCCAGGTGTTCAGCCGGGCGAGGCGGTCCTCGGTCCAGCCGGTGGTGCCGACCACGCCGTGGATGCCATGGCGGACGAGGAACTCCAGGTTCTCCATCACCGAGTCCGGGGTGGTCAGCTCGACGGCGACCTGGGCACCGGCTCCGGTCAGCGTCTGAAGCTCGTCGCCGCGGCCGAGGGCCGCCACCAGCTCCATGTCGTCGGCGGCCTCGACCGCCTTGACCGCCTCGGCGCCGATACGGCCGTGGGCGCCGAGGACTGCCACGCGCAGCTTGCTCATCTTGGGTCCTTCACAGGTCGGCACAGAGGTGTGTGCGTACGGATCTAGGCGACCGCTTCGTCGAGACGGGCCGCCTGCTTCTCCTTCAGCGGGCCGATCACCGCGAGCGAGGGCCGCTGGGTCAGCACGTCCCGCGCGACCGAGCGGACGTCGTCCGGGGTCACGGCGGCGATCCGGGCCAGCAGGTCGTCGACCGACATCTGGTCGCCCCAGCACAGCTCGCTCTTGCCGATGCGGTTCATGATCGCGCCGGTGTCCTCCAGGCCGAGGACGGTGGAGCCGGAGAGCTGGCCGATGGCCCGCTTGATCTCCTCGTCAGCGAGCCCGTCCGCGGCGACCTTGTCGAGCTCGTCGCGGCAGATCCGCAGGACGTCGTGGACCTGGCCGGGCCGGCAGCCCGCGTACACGCCGAAGAGACCGGTGTCGGCGAAGCCCGAGGTGTACGAGTACACGCTGTAGGCGAGGCCGCGCTTCTCCCTGACCTCCTGGAAGAGACGGGAGGACATGCCGCCGCCGAGGGCGGTGTTCAGCACGCCCAGGGCCCAGCGGCGCTCGTCGGTGCGGGCGAGGCCCGGCATGCCGAGCACCACGTGGGCCTGCTCGGTCTTGCGGTTGACGTGCTCCACGCGCCCGGCGGTGCGGATGCGCCGGGTGCCGGTGCGGGGGCCTACGGGCTCGGCGTCGGTGTGCCCGAGGGCGCCGGCCTTCTCGAAGGCCGCGCGGACCTGGCGTACGAGCTTGTTGTGGTCGACGTTCCCGGCGGCCGCGACGACGAGGTGCCTCGGGTCGTAGTGCTTCTTGTAGAAGCGGCGGATCCGGTCGGCGCCCAGCGCGTTGATCGTGTCGACGGTGCCGAGGACGGGACGGCCCAGCGGGGTGTCCCCGTACATCGTCCGCGCGAACAGGTCGTGGACCACGTCGCCCGGGTCGTCCTCGGTCATCGCGATCTCTTCGAGGATGACGCCGCGCTCGGCGACGACGTCCTCCTCGCGGATCAGCGAGCCGGTCAGCATGTCGCAGACGACGTCGACGGCCAGCGGCAGGTCCGTGTCGAGCACCCGCGCGTAGTAGCAGGTGTACTCCTTCGCCGTGAAGGCGTTCATCTCGCCGCCGACCGCGTCGATCGCGGCGGAGATGTCCAGGGCACTGCGCTTCTCGGTGCCCTTGAAGAGGAGGTGCTCCAGGTAGTGTGTGGCGCCGTTCAGGGTCGGCGTCTCGTCACGGGAGCCGACGTGGGCCCAGATGCCGAAGGTGGCGGAGCGGACGGAGGGCAGCGTCTCGGTGACGATGCGCAGCCCGCCGGGGAGCACGGTGCGCCGGACGGTGCCGATGCCGTTGCTCCCCTTGAGCAGGGTTTGGGTACGGGCGACGGCCCGCGCCTCCGAAGAGGGGCGGGCCGTCACACGGGAACTACGCGACATCACTTGTCGGAGTCGTCCTTGTCAGCGTCGTCGTCGCCGGCGGCCTCGCCGTCGATCACGGGGATCAGGGAGAGCTTGCCGCGCGAGTCGATCTCGGCGATCTCCACCTGGACCTTGGTGCCGACCGCGAGCACGTCCTCGACGTTCTCCACGCGCTTGCCACCGGCGAGCTTGCGGATCTGCGAGATGTGCAGCAGACCGTCCTTGCCGGGCATCAGGGAGACGAAGGCACCGAAGGTGGTGGTCTTGACGACCGTACCCAGGTAGCGCTCGCCGACCTCCGGCATGGTCGGGTTGGCGATCGCGTTGATCGTGGCGCGGGCGGCCTCGGCGGCCGGACCGTCGGCGGCACCGATGTAGATGGTGCCGTCGTCCTCGATCGTGATCTCGGCGCCGGTGTCCTCCTGGATCTGGTTGATCATCTTGCCCTTGGGCCCGATGACCTCGCCGATCTTGTCGACCGGGATCTTGACCGTGATGATCCGCGGGGCGAAGGGGGACATGGCGTCCGGCGTGTCGATCGCTTCCATCATCACGTCGAGGATGTGGAGGCGGGCGTCGCGGGCCTGCGTGAGGGCGGCGGCCAGGACCGAGGCCGGGATGCCGTCGAGCTTGGTGTCCAGCTGGAGCGCGGTGACGAACTCCTTGGTACCGGCGACCTTGAAGTCCATGTCGCCGAAGGCGTCCTCCGCACCGAGGATGTCGGTGAGGGCGACGTAGTGGGTCTTGCCGTCGATCTCCTGCGAGATCAGGCCCATGGCGATGCCGGCGACGGGGGCCTTGAGGGGCACACCGGCGTTCAGCAGCGACATGGTGGAGGCGCAGACCGAGCCCATGGACGTCGAACCGTTGGAGCCGAGGGCCTCGGACACCTGACGGATCGCGTAGGGGAACTCCTCGCGGGTCGGGAGGACCGGCACGATGGCGCGCTCGGCGAGCGCGCCGTGGCCGATCTCGCGGCGCTTGGGCGAGCCCACGCGGCCGGTCTCGCCGACGGAGTACGGCGGGAAGTTGTAGTTGTGCATGTAGCGCTTGCGGGTCACCGGGGAGAGGGTGTCCAGCTGCTGCTCCATGCGGAGCATGTTCAGGGTGGTGACGCCCAGGATCTGGGTCTCGCCACGCTCGAACAGCGCCGAGCCGTGCACGCGCGGGATGGCCTCGACCTCGGCGGCGAGGGTACGGATGTCCGTGATCCCGCGGCCGTCGATGCGGACCTTGTCCTTGATGACGCGCTCGCGCACCAGGGCCTTGGTCAGGCTGCGGTAGGCGGCGGAGATCTCCTTCTCGCGGCCTTCGAAGGCCGGGAGGAGCTTCGCGGCGGCGATCTCCTTGACGCGGTCCAGCTCGGCCTCGCGGTCCTGCTTGCCCGGGATGGTCAGCGCCTGGGAGAGCTCGCCCTTGACGGCGGCCGTGAGGGCCTCGTACACGTCGTCCTGGTAGTCCAGGAAGACCGGGAACTCGCCCTCGGGCTTGGCGGCCTTGGCGGCCAGGTCGGCCTGCGCCTTGCACAGGGCCTTGATGAACGGCTTCGAGGCGTCGAGACCGGCGGCCACGACCTCCTCGGTCGGCGCCTCGGCGCCGCCCTTGACGAGGGCGATGGTCTTCTCGGTGGCCTCGGCCTCGACCATCATGATCGCGACGTCACCGTCGTCGAGGGTGCGGCCGGCGACGACCATGTCGAAGACGGCGTCCTCGAGCTCGGTGTGCGTCGGGAAGGCGACCCACTGGCCGCGGATCAGCGCGACGCGGACGCCGCCGATCGGGCCGGAGAAGGGCAGGCCCGCGAGCTGGGTGGACGCGGACGCGGCGTTGATCGCGACGACGTCGTACAGGTGGTCCGGGTTGAGCGCCATGATCGTGGCGACGACCTGGATCTCGTTGCGCAGGCCCTTCTTGAAGGAGGGGCGCAGCGGGCGGTCGATCAGGCGGCAGGTGAGGATCGCGTCCTCGGAGGGCCGGCCCTCGCGACGGAAGAAGGAGCCGGGGATCTTGCCGGCCGCGTACTGCCGCTCCTCGACGTCCACCGTGAGGGGGAAGAAGTCGAGCTGGTCCTTGGGCTTCTTCGACGCGGTGGTGGCGGACAGCACCATCGTGTCGTCGTCCAGGTAGGCAACGGCGGAGCCGGCGGCCTGGCGGGCCAGACGGCCCGTCTCGAAGCGGATGGTGCGGGTGCCGAAGGAACCGTTGTCAATGACGGCCTCGGCGTAGTGGGTCTCGTTCTCCACTAGCGTTTTCTCCATTTTCGTCGTCTCCGTCCGCCGCCCGTGTGGCGGTGGACGGTTGCGGAGAAGCGCTCCTGGCGTGCGGGCCGGTCTTCGATCGAAGCATCCGGTTCGGTGCCCGTGGGGGCATTCCGGGTGCCACTACCGAGGACCGGCGGCGTAGGGAGGGCGCTCCTCCTCTTCAGTTGTGCACGTCCTGCGTCTTCCTCGGACGTGCACGTGCGTCCGTGTCCAGACTACAAAGGGTCCGGTCCGTTGCGCACGTACGGCAAAGGGAGCGGCCCCCGGATGTGGGAACCGCTCCCTTCACGGCGTGTTACTTGGCGCCGGCCGCACCGCGGCGGATGCCGAGGCGCTCGACCAGGGCGCGGAAGCGCTGGATGTCCTTCTTGGCCAGGTACTGCAGCAGACGGCGGCGCTGGCCGACCAGGATCAGCAGACCACGACGGGAGTGGTGGTCGTGCTTGTGCGTCTTGAGGTGCTCGGTCAGGTCCGAGATACGGCGCGAGAGCATCGCGACCTGGACCTCGGGGGAGCCGGTGTCGCCCTCCTTGGCACCGAACTCGGTGATGATCTGCTTCTTCGTAGCGGCGTCGAGCGGCACGCGTACTCCTCGTGATAGGTCTTCGTTGCCACCGAGTGCCCCAGGTCTGAGTCTCTGGGGAGCTTCCGTAACTCGGGAGGCGGGGTCCGCTGAGCGCAGTCCACAGATCCTGGTGAAGGGTCCGGGGGACGCGTACACAAACGGCCGTCACACAGCGTACCAGGCTGCCGCATCCCGCCGTCTCAGCCGGTGAGCGACCGGACGCGGGAGTAGACGTCGAGCACCGCGAGGGCCAGCGGCACCAGGCTGAGCAGGACCGCGGCCTCGGTGAGGTCGAGGAGCCGCCCCCAGAAGGGTGACAGACCCTTGCGGGGAATGACCAGCGCGATTCCGGCGAGGAGGGCCGCGCCCGCGATCACGGCGGCGGAGAGCCAGAGCGTACGGACGGTGAGGTCGGCGGCGAGGAGGGTCGGCGGGTTCAGCGCCAGGCCCAGGACGAGGAGCGCGGCAGCGGCGAGGCCCGCGGTCAGGGCGCAGACCACCTGGGAGGTGTAGCGGAAGAGGCGGGCGCGCAGCAGCATGGCCAGGCCGGTGGCCAGCGCGAGCAGGCGGCCCCAGGTGTTGTCGGAGAAGCCGAGCACGGCGGCCGCGCCGACGGTGACGGCGGCGCAGCCCGCGACCAGGCCGAGCAGCATCTCGTGGCCGCGGCGGGCCTGGGCGGCGATCTGCCCGGCGTCGAGGGAGGCGGCCTGGTCGTGCGGGTCGGAGCCGGACGGGTCACCGTACGGGTCGGTCTCGTGGCGGTCCGCGGTGTCGCTGTACTCGACGTACTCGGCGGCGCTCCGCGGGGCGGCGTAGCCGATCGGCAGCCGGGCGAAGCGGGCGGAGAGGCCGGGGAGGAAGGCGACGAGGCCGATGGCCGCGGGTGCGCAGACGGCGGCGGTGGAGGTGGCGGAGGCTCCGGCGGCGATGGCGGCGAAGGTGGCGAGGGTTCCGGTGGCGGCGACGAAGGTGGCCGCCACGAAGGGGGCGTCGCCGCTGGGGGTGAGCGCGACCAGGGCGACGGAGGCGATGAGGACGCAGGCGCAGCCCAGCAGGAACTGGAGCCGGCCGGGGCCCTGGCCGGCGGCGGGGGCGATGATGCCGGAGCCGGCGATCAGCAGGTGCGGGAGGGCGGCGAGGCCGAGGGCGACGGCGGAGCCGCGGTCGCGGTAGACCCGGGCGCGGACGCCGGCCACGGCGGTGAGCAGGACGCCCGTGGAGCCGGCGATGACGCCGGCCAGGCCGTGCATGTCGTGGCGGACGGGGTCGGCGTACCAGAGGACGAACCCGAGCATGGTGAACAGGAGCGCGGCGCCGGCCAGGCCCGCGCCGCGGAGCATGTCGTCGCTCCAGCGGTGCCGGTCGCGGACGACGGCGGAGGCCACCGCGTCGGAGACGTCGTCGAAGACGGCGGGCGGCAGGGAGTCGGCGAAGGGGCGCAGACTCAGCACCTCGCCGTCGAGGACCTGTTGGGCGGCGAGCGTGCGGGCGCCGTCGAGGACGGTGCCGGAGCGGCGGACCAGGTGGAAGCCGGTGGGGGCGCCGACGGGCTGCGTCTGGCCGGTGAGGCGCAGCAGTTCGGGGTAGACGTCGGCGACGGCGATGTCCTCGGGGAGGGCGACGTCGATCCGGCTGTCGGGGGCCACGACGGTGACCCTGCAGAAGCCCGTCGTTGCGGCCGTACTCACCTGTGTGCCCCCCTGGTTGGCGCCCGCGTCCGCGGTTGATTCGCGGTTGCGCATGCTGCGCGCGCCACCCTACCGGGCGTCGGGCGGGCTGTCGGCACGTAGGATCACCACCCCCGGCCACCGCCGGGAGATGACCCCGGGCGCAGAAGCCCCCCGAACGCCCGGGACTTGGGGGGCGCCGGCAGCGACGTCCCGCCCGTAATTCGAGGGATTGATGCTCCGGTGAGCCAGATCGTCGTCAAACGCCCCCCACGGTCCCTGCCGGCCGAAGTGCCGTCGCAGGAGCTGCGGCTGGAGGCTCCGCCCGAGCTTCCGCGGGGGCAGCAGGAGGGCATGATGATGCAGCTCCTGCCGATGCTCGGCATGGGTTCGTCCGCGGTGTTCTTCTTCATGCCGGGCGCGATGCCCATGATGCGGATCATGGGCGCGCTGATGCTGGTGTCGACGCTCGCGATGGTGATCGCGCAGGTCCTGCGCTTCCGCAGGGGTACGCAGGGGCAAATGGCGGACGTGCGCCGGGACTACCTGAAGTACCTGTCGCAGACGCGCCGTCAGGTACGGCGGACCGCGCGGGCGCAGCGCGACGCCCAGCTGTACCTGCACCCGGCTCCGGAGCAGTTGTGGTCGGTGGTGGCGGAGGGGTCGCGGCTGTGGGAGCGGCGGGTCGGGGACCCGGACTTCGGTCAGGCCCGGCTGGGGCTGGGCGCGCAGCGGCTGTCCACCCCGCTGGTGGCGCCCGATACGGCGCCGGTCGACGAGCTGGAGCCGCTGGCGGCGGGCGCGATGCAGCGCTTCCTGAGGGTGCACTCCTCGCTGGACGGGCTGCCGGTGGCGGTGTCGATCCGGGCGTTCTACCACGTGACGGTGTCCGGGGAGCCGGAGTCGGCGCGGGGCACGGCGCGCGCGCTGGTGGCGCAGCTGGCGACGCTGCACTCCCCCGAGGACCTGATGGTGGCGGTGGTGGCGGCGCCGGGGGCGGTGGCGGCGTGGGACTGGACGAAGTGGCTGCCGCACGCGCAGGTGCCGGGGCAGGTCGACGGGGCCGGTACGAAGCGCCTGTTCGGGGATGACCTGAGCGACCTGGAGGGGCTGCTGGGCGCCCGGCTGGAGGGGCGGCCGCGGTTCAGCCGGGAGGTGTCCCCCGTACTGGACCAGCCGCACCTGGTGCTGGTGCTGGACGGCGGGTCGGTGCCGCCGGACTCGGTGTTCGCGGCGGCCGAGGGGCTGCAGGGCGTCACCATCGTCGAGGTGGTCGCGGGCGAGCTGGACGAGCCGCGGGGCGGGCTGTCGGTCGTGGTGCGGCCGGGGCGGCTGCGTCTGGAGTCGGGCGCGGGGGTGGCGTACGAGGGTGTTCCGGACACGCTGTCGCTGCCGGCGGCGGAGGCTCTCGGCCGGCAGCTGGCGCCGCTGCGCACGGGCGGCGGGGACGACGACGAGCCGCTGCTCGCGAACCTGGACTTCACGGACCTGCTGAACCTGGGCGACGCGGCCGCGGTGGACGTGGCGCGGACCTGGCGGCCGCGGTCGGCGGGTGAGCGGCTGCGGGTGCCGATCGGGGTCGGCGAGGACGGCGGTCCGGTCATGCTGGACCTGAAGGAGGCCGCCCAGGAGGGCATGGGCCCGCACGGCCTGTGCGTGGGCGCGACCGGTTCGGGCAAGTCGGAGCTGCTGCGCACGCTGGTGCTGGGGCTGGCGGTCACGCACACCTCGGAGACGCTGAACTTCGTGCTCGCCGACTTCAAGGGCGGTGCGACCTTCACCGGCATGGGGCAGATGCCGCACGTGGCGGCGGTCATCACCAACCTGGCGGACGACCTGACGCTCGTGGACCGCATGGGCGACTCGATCCGCGGCGAGCTCCAGCGACGGCAGGAGCTGCTGCGGTCGGCGGGCAACTACGCCAACATCCACGACTACGAGAAGGCCCGCGCGGCCGGCGCACCGCTGGAGCCGCTGGCGTCGCTGGTGCTGGTGATCGACGAGTTCAGCGAGCTGCTGACGGCGAAGCCGGACTTCATCGACATGTTCATCCAGATCGGCCGGATCGGCCGTTCGCTGGGCGTGCACCTGCTGCTGGCCTCGCAGCGCCTGGAGGAGGGCAAGCTGCGCGGGCTCGACACCTACCTCTCGTACCGGATCGGTCTGCGGACCTTCTCGGCGGCGGAGTCGCGGACCGCGATCGGCGTGCCGGACGCCTACCACCTGCCGTCGGTGCCCGGTTCGGGCTACCTGAAGTTCGGTACGGACGAGATGACGCGCTTCAAGGCGGCGTACGTCTCGGGCACCTACCGCTCGGCCGGCCCGGACCTGTCGGTGGGGCTGTTCCCGGTGGAACGGCGGCCCGCCCTGTTCACGGCGGTGCCGGTGCCGGTGGTGTACGCGGCGCCTGATCCGGCGTACCTGGCGGCGCAGTCCTCCCGGGGCGACGACGCGCTGGCCGACACGGTGCTGGACGTGATCGTGGGCCGGCTGGAGGGGCAGGGCGTGCCGGCGCACCAGGTGTGGCTGCCGCCGCTGGACCAGGCGCCGCCGCTGGACCAGCTGCTGCCGGCGCCGGCCCCGAGCGCGGAGCGCGGGCTGCACGCGCAGGGGTACACGCGGCCCGGCGGGCTGGTGGTGCCGCTCGGCCTGATCGACAAGCCGTTCGAGCAGCGGCGCGAGGTGCTGTACCGGGACTTCTCCGGTGCGGCGGGCCACATGATGGTGGTCGGCGGTCCGCAGTCGGGCAAGTCGACGCTGATGCGCACGCTGATCTCCTCGTTCGCGCTGACGCACACCCCGCGCGAGGTGCAGTTCTACGGGCTGGACTTCGGCGGCGGCAGCCTGTCGTCGGTGGCGGAGCTGCCGCACGTGGGCGGCATCGCCTCGCGTCTGGACCCGGAGCGGGTGCGGCGCACGGTCGCGGAGGTCGGGGGCATCCTGAACCGCCGCGAGGAGTTCTTCCGGTCGAACGGCATCGACTCGATCGGCACCTACCGGCGCCGCCGGGCGGCGGGCGAGCTGCCCGGCGAGCCGTGGGGCGACGTGTTCCTGGTCGTCGACGGCTGGGGCAACTTCCGCGGCGAGTACGACGGTCTGGAGCAGGTCGTCACGGACATCGCGTCCCGCGGTCTGGGCTACGGCATCCACGTGGTGATCACCGCGGCCCGGTACATGGAGGTGCGGGCCGCGCTGAAGGACCAGATGCTCAGCCGGCTGGAGCTGCGGCTCGGCGACGTCATGGACTCCGAGTTCGACCGCAAGGTCGCGGCGAACGTCCCGGCGGGGATGCCGGGCCGCGGTCAGGTGGCGGAGAAGCTGCACTTCCTGGGCGCGCTGCCGCGGATCGACGGCTCCCACGAGGCGGGGGACCTCTCCGAGGCCACGGCCGCCTTCGTGGACGCGGTGAAGCGGGGCTGGTCGGGCCAGGCGGCTCCGGGCGTCCGGCTGCTGCCGCGGCTGCTCCACAGCGACCAGCTGCCCAGGGGCGGCGAGCATGCCGGACGCGGGATCGCGATCGGCATCGACGAGACCGAGCTGGAGCCGGTGTTCGTCGACTTCGAGTCCGATCCGTTCCTGCTGGTCTTCGGCGAGAGCGAGTCGGGCAAGACGAACCTGCTGCGGCTCATCGCCCGGCAGATCGCCGAGCGCTACACGCCCGACCAGGCCCGCCTGGTCGTGGGCGACTACCGGCGGAGCCTGCTCGGGGCGCTGCCGGAGGAGCACCTGCTCGAGTACGCGCCGATGGCGAGCTCCCTGCAGATGCACATGGAGGCGCTGGGCGGGGTGTTCTCGCGCCGTCAGCCGCCGACGGACGTCACCCCGCAGCAGCTGCGCGACCGCAGCTGGTGGACCGGTCCGGACGTCTTCATCATCATCGACGACTTCGACCTGGTGGCGACGAGCCAGGGCAATCCGCTGGCCCCGCTGGTGGAGTTCCTGCCCTTCGCCCGGGACACGGGCGTCCGCTTCGTGATCGCCCGCAACTCGGCGGGCGCCTCGCGCTCGATGTACGAGCCGTTCATGCAGCGGATCAAGGAGCTGGGCGCGCAGGGCGTCGTGCTGTCCGGCGACCCGTCCGAGGGCGACCTCGTGGGCAACGTGCGGCCGCGTCCGATGCCGCCGGGCCGCGCGTACTTCTCCTCGCGCCGGCGGGGCACGTCACTGGTGCAGCTGGGGCGGATGCCCGGGATGTGAGCGCCCGATCACGGGGAAACCGCGCCGCGGGGCGCCCTGGCACCGATAATCGTCGGTGAAGACCGCTCCACCGACGGAAGGGCCGCACATGGGCACCCAGCAGGAGAAGGACGAGCTGTACGCGCTCGACATCAGCGGCGTCGCGTGGGAGGGCCCGCCCGGGACCAGCCCCGACGAGGAGCGCGTCGAGATCGCCCGGCTGCCCGAGGGTGCGGTGGCGATGCGCTCCTCCCTGGACCGCGAGACGGTGCTGCGCTACACGGCGGCCGAGTGGGAGGCGTTCGTACTGGGCGCCAGGGACGGGGAGTTCGACTTGGAGCGGCACCGGCCGTGAGCGGCCGGCGCCGCCTGCGGCGCCGGCGGACGCCGAAGGGGCGCGCCCGTGCGGGCGCGCCCCTTCGGCACGTACGGACGTCGCCGCCGCGGCCTAGAACGCCTCGGTGAACAGGCGCGACGCCTTCTGGTCCGTGGAGCGGTAGTCGTCCTTGCCGCGCTCGATGAGCTGGGCGACCTGCTCGAGCGTGGTCTTCATGTGCTCGGCCTTGCCCTTGTACTTGCTCTGGAGCTGGATGTAGGCGGCGTGCGCCTCACCGTCCCAGGTGTCCGTGACGACCTTCAGGGCCTGGTCCATGGCGGCCAGGTCGTCGACGATCTTCTTGGAGACCGTGCGGATGCGGTTGGCCATCTGCTGGACGCTCTCGTACTGGACCTTGGTGTGGCCGTCGGTGGCAGCCATGTGCATCTCCTTCGGGCTGAGCGGGCTGTTCGGTGGACGAAGCGGTCAGATGCCGTTGAGACCGGAGGTGTTGCCGCTGGGCTGAACGGCCTTGAACGCGGCGCGCACGTCGTCGTCCTGCGCGTTGCTCAGGTTCTTGGTCTGGGCGACCGCGTTGTGCAGGATCCCCAGCAGCCGGCGGATCTGGTCGTGGTCCTCGTTGACCACCGTCTGCGCGCTGACGAACCCCGAGGCACCCACACCGGTCCAGCCGGCGCTCACGGTGGCCAGGATGTCGGCCAGCTCGCGGGCCTGGGTGGTGACGGCATCGGCCGTTTCAGAGATCTTGTTCTTCGCCTGGACGACGGGATCGTCCGCAAGTCCGAAAGTGTTGCTCATCCGAAGCTCCTCACTTCTCAATTCGCCGGCGGAACCGGCGGATCGCGTGGCGGAGCGGACGGCCCCGGGCGCGGATTTCAGCCACGCGCCCCGGACGTCCCCCTCCGCTTCACGCGCATCCCCCGATCACAGTCGTGAAGCCTGTTGTCACTCTAGCCAGTTCGCCGGAGCTGCCCAACACCGGTGGGCCGCCTCCGGCGACGAACCGTGACCGTTCACTGCAAACGGCCACGGCGGGTGCGGGCCTCCCGGACGACCGTGGCCGTGCCCGCGATGACGGCGATGAGGACCGCCGTGATCCCGAGGGCGTACGTTGCGAGGCGCTCCTCGCGTTCCTGCGGGGTCTCGGCGAGCTGGAGCACCGCCGCCTCCGGGGCGACGGCCGGCGGCGGGCCGGGGTCCGGGACGGGCGCCTTCGGCGGCTCGTGGTCCTGCCCGAGGGCGCGCACGGGGTCCACGACGCCCCAACCGACGTAGTCGTCACGGCCGTTGACCGCGCGTTCCGCGGTGTTCTGGATCTGCCAGACGATCTGCTCGACGCTCCAGTCGGGGTGCTCGGCGCGCAGCAGGGCGGCGACCCCGGCGACGTACGGTGCGGAGAAACTGGTGCCGTTGTCGATGCACTGGCCGAAGCCGGGGACGGTGGAGACCATGTCGACCCCGGGTGCGGCGATGCCGATGAAGTCACCGGGCTGGGAGAACGCGGCCCGCTCGTTGTTGCGGTCGGAGGAGGCCACCGCGAGGACGCCGGGGAAGGCCGCCGGGTAGGTCTTGCGCTTCTCACCGCTCATGCCGTCGTTTCCGGCCGAGGCGATCACGACGACCTTGGCGTCGATGGCCTTCTTCACCGACGCGCCGAGGGCGGAGTCCGCCGAGAGCGGCGCGTCGGTGTCCTGCGAGATGTTGATGACCTGGGCACCCTTGGCGACCGCGTGGTCGATCGCGGCGGCGAGGGAGGCCGCGTTGCCCTGGCCGCGCCCGTCGTTCTGCCGGATCGGGATGATCGTGGCCTCCGGGGCGAGGCCGACGAAGCCGGTGCCCGCCTGGGGGCGGGCGGCGATGAGCCCGGCGACCTTCGTGCCGTGCCCGACGGTGTCGTTGGTGCCGTCGCCGGCGGATGCTCCGGCGCCGCCCTTTCCGTCGCCCGCGGGTTTGCCGTCCGCACCCTTGACCTCGACGAAGTCCCGGCCGGCGCTGACGTCGATCGCGCCGCTGAGCTGGGGGTTCGCGCGGTCGACTCCGGTGTCGATGACCGCGACGCGGACGCTGACGCCCTTCGCGTCCTTGCCCTTGGTCTGCGCCCACAGCTCGTCCAGGAGCAGCCGTTGGAGGGCCCAGGGCCGGTCCTCGATCTGCTTCTTCATGGGGAAGGTGCACGCGCCGGCGCCGTCGAGCCCCAGGGCGTACGGGGGCTGCGGCGCGGGCACGCCGGGGGCGGGCGCGGCGGCGGCCGCCGTACCGGACAGGGCGAGGAGGCCGAAGGAGAAGGCCAGGAGCGCGCACCGGGCCACGGGGGCCGCGAGCGGACGGGACGGCGGGGCCGGGGGCGTCCCGGTCCGGGGCAGCGGCGGTCGGGGCATCGGCGGTCGGGGCATCGGCGGCTTCCTCACGAACCCTGCGGCTGGCGAGCCGAGTTGGTGTCCAGGCGCGGCCCCTTGGAGAGGAACTCCGACCACGCGATCGGCACCATCGCCGGAACGACCGTCCCGTAGCCCAGCCGGATCTGTGCCTGGCTGGCCTCGGGGCGGACGTCCGCCCCGTCCTCGGTCTGCTCCTGCGGCGCGCCGATCGCCGACTTCTCGCTGTCGCTGTCGCCGTTGGCCTGGACGGCGTACCGCAGTCCGGTGTCGGTGACCAGGAAGAGTGAGCCGCCGGCCGTCGTCTGCCGGCCCTGGACCTGCGTGTAGAGCAGCCCGGAGCCCGGGGTGACGTACGCGCTGGTGCCGCTGGCCGTAATGTCGACGGGGAAGGCCGGGCCGGCCCAGGTGCTCAGGGTCGCGTTGCCCTGCCCGTCGACCGCGCGGAGCACGGCGCAGACGGTGTCGCGGTGGCCCGCGCCGTCCGGCTGGGCGGTGCTGTTCGGCTGGGCGGTGCTGTCCGGCTGGGCGGTGCTGTCCGGCTGGGCAGTGGTGTCCGGCTGGGCCGCGCCGGCGGGAGCGGTCTGGTTGACGCGCTCCGGCCTGCGCTGCGGCCACCGCAGGCCCCCGGCGAAGGGGGCGGCGTCCGGGGCGAGGGCCTGGAGGTCGATCTCGCGGGCCTTGCCGTTCATGTTGAGGCCGTCGGTCTCGGGCGCGGAGATCAGCAGCCAGGCGGCGAACTCCGAGACGGGCGCGACCTTTCCGGGCAGGACCACGTAGTACTGCGTGCCGGAGCCGGTCTGGGCCGTGAGCACCATGCCGACCCTGTTGTCCGCGGTGGCCAGGCCGGTGACGCCGGCGTTGGCGCCGGCCCTGGCCGGCAGCTGCGGGAAGGCGAGGTCGTCGCCGGGGGCGAGGGTGTCCAGCCACTCCTGGGTGACCTGCTGCGGGGTCGCGCCGGTACCGACCAGGGCGGTGGTCATCGTCCCGGCGGCCGCGGTGCCCTCCGCGAACCGGTACTTCACACCCGTCGCGTCGACGAGGTAGCGCTCCTTGCCCGGCCCGGTGCTCTGCACGTACAGCGACTGGGTCTCGCCGACCCGGCGCTGGTCGTCCAGGACGCGCGCCTCGCGGTCGGCGAGGACGAACGTGGCCGTCTGCACGCCGCGGCCGTTGCCGCCGGGCTGCTGGCAGACCGCCCAGCGCTTGGCCTTGCCCGCGTCCTCCTTCGCGGGGAGCCGGTCGGGGGCGTACGGGATGCCGATGATGGGGCCGCGCGGCGGTTTGCCCCGGTCCAGGACCTTGTCCTCGACCTGGACCACCTTGGACTTCGCCCCGTTGAGCAGGAGCCGGGCGGAGGCGAGGTTCAGCACCGGGTGCAGCCGGGGCTGGTCCTTGCCGTTGACCTTGGTCGTCAGGACCACGTAGCGGGTCGTCGACTGCTTGCCGACGATGACCTGCGTGCCGGGCTGGGCCCAGCCCTTGGGCGCGGTCGGCTTGAACATGCCCCAGGCGCCGAATCCGGCGACGATGAGCGCCCCGACGACCAGCCCCGGGACGACCGCGCGCAGCGGGCGCGGAGCGCCCTCCTCGGTCCCCGTCGCGGAGGGCTGGAGGAACGCGGCCACCGTGCGCCGCTTCGCGAAGGTGTACGCGTTGAGCTCATCACGTCGTGATGCCATGACTGCCTGATTCTCCCCGCACGGCCCGTTCGGTGACCGCGGTCCCCGGGCCTGGATGGTCGGACCGGGCTCCTACTATGCCTCCTGACGGACCGTACGGAGGGGCCGGGTAGGGTGGGGCCGCCGTCCGGCGACCTCCGGAGCAGCCCGATCAGGGCGGGGCCGGGGCGGATCGGGGAGGTTCCGGGCCGTGCGGCGGGTGCCGCGCAGTGCCGGAACGCACGGGGTCCAGCCCCGGAAAGGGGAGGTGCGCGAGTGATGGCCACCGCGACGCGACCGCAGACGGCCTCGGCAGCGCCCGCACACGGCGGGGTGACACCTCATCCGGAGTCGAGCCCCGGGCGCTTCGGTCCGTTCCGATTGCAACAGCTCGTGCTGCTCCAGCTCGCCGCCGCGGGCCTGTTGGCGGCCTGGGCGGTCGAACCGCTGCTGCTGGTTCCCGCCGGTGCGGCGGCGCTCGTCCTGGTGGTGCTGGCCGTCGTACGCCGTCACCAGCGCTCGCTGCCCGAGTGGATCGGCGGCGTCCTCGCCCTGCGCACGCGTCGCCGCCGCGCCGCCTCCCTGGCGGTGCCCGTGGGCACGGAGCCGGGGCTGGCCCCGCTGGTCGAGGCCGATCCGGCGCTGCGCACGCTGACGTTCAGCGACCGCGAGCGGCGGCCGGTCGGCATGATCGGCGACGGGACCTTCCTGACCGCGGTCGTCCAGGTGGACACGGAAGCCACCGCGCTGCGCCCCGACCGGGCGGCCCGGCCGCTGCCGCTGGGCGTCGTACGGGACATCCTCGAAGTGGACGGCATCCGGCTGGAGTCCGCGCAGCTGGTGCAGCACACCCAGCCGGCTCCCGCGCCGCACCTGCCGGCCCGGTCGCTGGCCACCCGCAACTACGCGCCGTTGCAGGCCCGGACGGGCACCCCGGCGGTACGGCTGACCTGGATCGCGCTCAAGCTCGACCCGGAGCTGTGCCCCGAGGCGGTCACCGCGCGCGGCGGCGGCCTCGCGGGCGCCCAGCGGTGTGTGGTGCGGGCGGCGGACCAGCTGGCCAGCCGGCTGGCCGGGGCCGGGTTCACGGCCACCGTGCTGACCGAGCAGGAGCTGACGGCCGCGCTGGCCACCTCCTCGTGCGCGAACCCGATGGCGATCACCCAGGCGGGGCGCACCGCCGGTACGGGGCGCCGTACGGAGGAGACCTCGCGGACCTGGCGCTGCGACGACCGCCGGCACACCACGTACTGGGTCGGCCGCTGGCCGCAGTTGGGCGGGTCCGGGGCGGCGGGGCTGCCGCAGTTCGTGGCGCTGCTCACCTCGATTCCGGCGCTCGCGACGAACTTCAGCCTGACGATGGCCGCGGCGGACCGGCAGGGCGTGACGCTCAGCGGACACGTCCGGGTGACGGGACGCAGCGATGAGGAACTGGTGTCCGCGCGAAGGGAGTTGGAGCGGACGGCGCGGGGAGTGAAGGCCGGGCTGGTCCGCCTGGACCGCGAACAGGTACCGGGCCTGCTGGCTTCGCTGCCGCTGGGAGGCGCGCGATGAGGGGCGGTTTCGGACTGGTCGGACCACGCCGTGCCCGGCACGTGGTCCCGGCCGCGGACCTGGACGCGCTGGCCCTGCCGGTCGGCGACGACGGGGTCGTGATCGGCGTGGACGCCGAGGGGCGGCCCGCGGTGCTCGGCATCAACCGGCCGACCCCGTACGAGGTCACGCTCATCGGGGGTCTCTGGACGGCGCAGGTGCTGGCGCTGCGCGCGGCGGCCACGGGCGCGCGCGTGGCGGTGGAGACCGGACGGGGCCCGGTGTGGTCCGCACTGGCCCGCGAGGCGGGCGGCGGACAGCAGTGCGTGACCCTGCACGAGGTGGGCCGGGTGCCGCCGCAGGGCGCCTCGGCCGGCAGTCCGGTGCTGGTGATCCGCGACTGCGGGATGCGGCCGCCGCGCGGCCGGGTGGTGGCCGGTCCGTGGCAGTCGGTGCTGACGCTGCTCCCGTACCTGAGCCCGACGGCCCCGCGGCTGCTCCAGCAGTCCTCGCTGGCGGGCGTGCAGCGGGTGTCGCCGGACGAGGCGGAGCAGATCGGCCGCCTGATGAACCTGCCGCGGCCGGCGGTGGATTCGCTGCCGACGCTGGGCGACGGCGTGACGCTGTGGTGCACGCCGCGGGACCGGCAGTTCGTGATGACGCAGGGGACGGACGCGGAGACGGGCCTGCTGGGCGCCGCGCGCCGGATCGACTAGGACCTCGCCTTCGTCTTCGTCTTCTCCGTCACCGTCCCCGTGACCTTCTCCGTCGCCGTCGCCTTCTCCGTCGCCGTCGCCGTCGCCTTCTCCGTCGCCGTCTCCTTCGGATCGGTCCGGTGTCGCGTGGTCCGGTGAGGTCCCGTGCCGTGCCTCGCGGGCATGGCGGGGCGCCGGGCGGCCGTGTGCGGCGTGCGGTGCGGCGGGGGTGCGGTGCCGGGTGGGGCAGGGTAGGGGAGGCCGACACCGGTGTCGGGGCCCGATTAGGCTGGGCGCGGCCGCGGCGTCGAGGTGGACGCCGGACCGTGTGCGACAGATCAGGAGGACCAGTGAGCGGCGATCGGAACGAGAGGCGCGGCGGGACGTGGGACGTCCCGACGGACGATCAGTCCGACGCGGAGCCCGAGATGACGGGCGAGTTCACCATCGACTACACCCCGCCGGCCTGGTACACGCAGGACGCGGCTCCGGCCGCCTCGGTACCGGGTCTGCCCGAGGGGAGCGGCTTCGAGCCGCACCGCCCGGCGGACGCGGCCCCGCCGGCGCGGATCGCTCCACCGGCTCCCAGGACCCCGTCGGACGGCGCCGGGCAGCCGTTGGCGCCGCCGGTGCCGGTGGAGCCGTCTGCCCCGGAGGCGGCTCCGAGTCCGGCTCCGCTGCCCGTGCCGGTGATGCCGTTCGTGCCCGTGCCCGTGCCGGCTCCCGGGGCTCCGGCCGCGGTCGAGCCCCCGGAGCCGTACCGGGTTCCGGCGGACGTGCCCGGGGCAGCGGTTCCCGCACCGGCGCCGGTGGTGGCCGAGACGCCGCCCCCCGTGCCCGCCCCGTACGGGGTACCGGCTCCCGGCGCCGGTCTCGGCCCGGAGGCTCCGGCGCGGGACGAGGTCCCCGCTCCCGAGCCGCACCGAGCCCCGGTCCCGGCGGCGCCCCGCGAGGACGCGCCGGTCCAGGACGCGCCGTACCGGGACGCCCCCGTCCCCCCCGCGCCGTACCGGGACGCGGGGCCGGTCGCCGCCGCCGAGGCCCCGGCGCCTGCGCCTGCGCCTGCGCCGGTCGAGCCTGCGCCGGTCGAGCCTGCGCCGGTCGAGCCGCCCGCGGCCGATCCGTACCCCGCCCCCGGCCCGGCTTACGCCGTGGGCCCCGTACCCGGCCCGTACCAGGACACCGCCCCGGCGCCGGTGGACGCCGGCCCGCCGTACCCCGCGCCCGGCCCGGCCGGGACCGGCGCCGCCGGCCCGTACCAGGACGCCGTCCCGGCGCCCGCGCCCGGGTCCTCGGATGCTCCCGCGGAAACCCCGTTCGGGAGAACTCCCGCGCCGGAGGCGGGGGTTCCGGTCAGTCGTGCGGAGGTTCCGCGGCCCGGTCCGGAGCAGTCGTCCGCGGGCCCCGGAGGGGAACTTCCGTCGCTGCCGCCCACGTTCGCGGCGCAGGACGCGTACCCGTATCCGTATCCGCCGCAGCCGCAGCCGCAGCCGCACACCCCTGCCCCCGTCCCTGCCCCGCAGCACGACCCCCGGTCCCCCGCCCAGTGGCCCGCCGGCCAGCAGCACGCGCAGCCCCAGCCCCCGCACGACGCCCGCTACTCCTCGGGACAGGCCACCGGCGGGGCGCCGCTCGGCTACACCGCCGCCGTCGAGCTGTCCTCGGACCGCCTGCTGCGCACCAAGCCGAAGTCCAGGAACAACAACAGCGGCGGCGGGGTCGGAAGCCGGTTCCGCTTCGGCGGCAAGGCGGCCGAAGCGGAACGTCAGCGCAAGCTGGAGCTGATCCGCACCCCGGTCATGTCCTGCTACCGCATCGCCGTCATCAGCCTCAAGGGCGGCGTCGGCAAGACCACGACGACCACCGCCCTCGGCGCCACGCTGGCCACCGAGCGGCAGGACAAGATCCTCGCGATCGACGCGAACCCCGACGCCGGCACCCTCGGCCGCCGCGTCCGCCGGGAGACCGGCGCGACGATCCGGGACCTGGTCCAGGCGATCCCGTACCTGAACTCGTACATGGACATCCGCCGGTTCACCTCGCAGGCGCCCTCCGGGCTGGAGATCATCGCCAATGACGTGGACCCCGCTGTCTCGACGACCTTCAACGACGAGGACTACCGGCGCGTCATAGAGACGCTCGGCCGCCAGTACCCGATCATCCTCACCGACTCGGGCACCGGGCTGCTCTACTCCGCGATGCGCGGCGTCCTGGACCTGGCCGACCAGCTGATCATCATCTCGACACCGTCCGTGGACGGTGCCAGCAGCGCCAGCACCACCCTCGACTGGCTCTCCGCCCACGGCTACGCCGACCTCGTGTCGCGTTCCCTCACCGTCATCTCGGGGGTCCGCGAGACCAGCAAGATGATCAAGGTCGAGGACATCGTGCAGCACTTCGAGACCCGCTGCCGCGGTGTGGTCGTGGTGCCGTTCGACGAACACCTCGCGGCCGGCGCCGAGGTCGACCTCGACATGCTGCGGCCCAAGACCCGCGAGGCGTACTTCCACCTCTCCGCGCTGGTGGCCGAGGACTTCTCCCGGGCGCAGCAGCAGGCCGCGCAGAACCACTGGGGCGCTCCGCAGCAGCCGCAGCAGCCCCAGCCCCACCCTCAGCCCCAGGGCCCGGCCCAGCCGTCCCCGTACGGGCCTCCCCAGGGCCAGCCCCCGTACCAGCAGCCTCCGCAGCCCTACGGACAGCCCTACCCGCAGGCCGGCCGGCCCTGGCAGCAGCCCCCGGCCCCGCAGCAGCACCCCCAGCAGCCACCGCCGCCGCCCTCACAGCCCCCGCGCGACCCGCGCCTCGGCTGAGGAGTACGGGGACGCGCCGCGCCCGTTCCCGTGGCGCGGACGGAGAAGGGGCCTGTACCACCCGGGGTGGTACAGGCCCTTCCCGCTCGTTCCGGCGCGGCCGGCGTCAGCGCTCCGAGTCGTACGCCTCGGTCAGCACCCGCGCCCGCTTCACGTCGTCCGCGATCGCCTCCAGCAGCCCGTCGAGCGACTCGAACTTCGCCATCCCGCGCACGTAGGCGAGGAAGTCGACGGCCACGTGCATGCCGTACAGGTCCAGCCCGACGCGGTCGATGGCGTACGCCTCCACGGTCCGCTCGGTGGCGTCGAACTGCACGTTCGTGCCGACCGAGATCGCCGCGGGCATCCGCTCGCCGTCCGCGGTCAGCCAGCCCGCGTACACCCCGTCCGCCGGGATCGCGGTGTGCGGCTGCGTCTCGACGTTGGCCGTCGGATAGCCCAGCTCGCGGCCGCGCTGCGCACCGCGCACCACGACGCCCTCGACCCGGTGCGGGCGCCCCAGGATCTCGCCCGCGCCTTCCATGTCGCCCTCGGCGACGAGCCTGCGCGCCAGGGTGGAGGAGAACGGCACCCCGCCGCCCGCCTCGCCCCGCTCGACCAGGTCCACGACCTCGACCTCGTAGTCGTACGTGGCGCCCAGCTCGCGCAGGAAGTCGACGTTCCCCGCGGCCCGGTGGCCGAAGCGGAAGTTCGGGCCCTCGATGACGGCGCGCGCGTGCAGCTTGTCGACGAGCACCTTCACGATGAAGTCGGCCGGGGACAGCTGCGAGAACTCCGCCGTGAACGGCAGGATCAGCAGCGCGTCCACGCCCAGCCCGGCCATCAGCTCGGCGCGCCGGTCGTACGGGGCCAGGATCGGCGGGTGGCTGCCGGGGCGGACGACCTCGCTCGGGTGCGGGCTGAAGGTGACGACGACGGACGGGACGCCCAGCGCGCGCGCCGCGGCCACGGCCCGTCCGATGATCAGCTGATGACCGCGGTGCACACCGTCGTAGGAGCCGATGGTGACGACGCTGCGTCCCCAGTCCTGGGGGATGTCCTCCAAGCCACGCCAGCGCTGCACTGTGACCGCTCCTCGCCCGAACCCGTGTGGACCCTGTACCGATTGCCGATTGCAGGTCTAAGACTGCCATGCCGGTGGCCGCTGCCCCGCATCGGCATCGGAGTCGGAGACCTGCCGTGTCAGGTCGTCACGTCACATCCGCGACGGCCCTGCCGAGGGTCTCCACCGTCCGCCGCGCGCCCGGCCCCAGCAGGGCGGCCGCCCCGCCTTGCGCCTGTGCCGGCCAGCAGGCCACCAGGGCCCCGAAAGCCGGGTCGCCGCGGGCCGGCTCGACGGTCCGCCGCTCGGACACGGCCGGGCCGCCCGGGGCCCGCAGCAGCTGCCGTCCGGTACGGCGCAGCAGCTCCCGCGGCCGGGCTCTCCGGGCGCCCGGAGACCCCGGCAGAACGGCCGCGACCGCTCCCATGAAGGCGTCGAGGACCCGCGGATCGGTCTCCTCGCGCAGCAGTACGGCGGCCGGCGCGCCCCGCGGCCCGTACCGCCACCGGGGCGGTGCGCAGCAGGTCCAGGACGAGCGGACGCAGCACCGGCTCGGCGGCCGGGCCCTGTTCGAGCCGCCGGTCCGCGAACGCGGCGGCGTGCGGGGCGTCCTCGGGGTGCCGCGCCAGGTGTTCCCGTACGAGGTCGGCCGCGCGCCGGGCCAGCCCGGGGGTGGTCAGCGCGCGGCGCGGCGAACACCGCGTCGGGGTCCGGGAGTACGGGCAGGGCCGCGACCAGGGCTGCGGCGGGGAGCCGGGAGCCGTGCCCGGGGTCGCGGAAGCGGGCGAGGGTGTCGGGGAGGCAGCGGCCGCGCGCGGGGGGATCGCGGAGCAGCACGGCCAGGGCGCTGCCGTGCGGGGAGTTGTCGGCGGGACGCGCGAGGAGGGCTTCGGCGGCGGCCGGGCCGTTCGTCGCGGGCCCAGTGGTCCACGGCCCGGTACAGGGCGGAGGGCTCCTCCTCGGCCAGGACGGCGAGCAGTTCGTCGGCGCGGGGGTGCGCGGCGGTCACGAGCGCCTCGGCGAGGTCGTCCACGGCGCGGCGGCGGTGGGCGTACAACAGGGCCTGGGCGGCGGTGGCCCCGGGGCGCCCGCGCAGCCGGCGCTCGTCGTCGAACCACGCGCAGAGCAGCGGTTGCGCGAGCCGCGGGTCGCGGGCGAGCCGACGGGCGGCGGCGTCGAGGCAGCGGTCGCCGGGGGCCGCTTCGGCGGGCGACAGGCGGGCAGCAGGCGGCGCAGCAGTTCGGGCCGGTCCGGTTCGGGCAGGCGCAGCCGGTTCCGGAAGCGGCCGTCGAAGGCGCCGGGACCGGCGCGGGCCACGTGCTCGGCGAGGACGGGCAGGTGGGGGTGGGCGCCGGCGGTCCGCAGCAGGGTCCCGCGGAGCAGCCGGGCGGCCCACCAGGCGCGGTCGGGATCGGCGGCGGTGTCCTCGGCCAGCCGGTGGAGCCGCCGTACGAGGCCCATGAGCTCCCGGCCAGCGCGTCGGGGGGCGGCCTGCGCCGGGCTTACAGGACGGGTCCGATGCGGTGCCGGGGCCGGTCCCGGCCCGTGCACCACCCGGCTCAGGCCGTCGACGGCCTCAAGGCTGGTGACCACCGTCCCGCGGGCGTCCGCGACGAACCCGCGGCCGCGCGTCAGCCCGGCGGACCCAGCCGCCCAGGCCGCCCCCACCGTGCCAACCGTCCCGTCCGCCATGGCCGCACCACTCCTCCGCAACGCCCCGTGCTCACGACGGTAGGCAGGTGAAGATCGGCACGAACAGCACGCGAGACGAACGCGCCCCCTTACGCTCCCTCCATTCACTCCGAGCGCCTGCTCGGACGGGTGAATACAGGGGCCCGGGTGGATAGAGACCTACCCGAGGGGGGTCGTGGAGCGGTGAGCGGCGATCGATGTGCGCTCACCGCTCCACGTCAATCGGCGTTCAACCGCTCCACGTCAATCGGCGCTCAGACGAAGACCGCGAGGGACTTCGCCTTCCCGCCCTTGCTCTCCACGAGCCCGAGCAGCAGGCCCTGCGGCCCGTAGACCGCGACCGTCCGGCCGTCCTCGTACTCCTCCGGCATCTCGATCCGCACGCCGTTGGCGAGCAGCGAGGCCCGTCGGGCGTCCAGGTCCCAGCGCGGGAAGGCCGCGGCGGCCGCCTCGCCGATCGGCATGACGGTCAGCTCCTCCTGGAGCTGGTCCAGCGTCCGGGCCCGGTCGATCTTGTACGGGCCCACCCGGGTGCGCCGGAGCGCCGTCAGGTGTCCGCCCACGCCGAGGTCGGCGCCGAGGTCGCGGGCGAGGGCGCGGATGTACGTACCGCTGGAGCAGACGACGGAGACGACGAGGTCGACGACCTTGGTGCCGTCCTCGGCCTCCGCCTCACGCATGTCGTACACCTGGAACGACGAGACGGTGACCGGTCTGGCCGGGATCTCGAAGTCCTCGCCGTCGCGGGCGCGCTTGTAGGAGCGCACGCCCTTGATCTTGATGGCGCTGACCTTCGACGGGACCTGCATGATCGGGCCGGACAGCTTGGCGACGCCCGCGTCCACGGCGTCCCGGGTGACCCCGGTGGCGTCCGTGGAGGAGATCAGTTCGCCTTCGGCGTCGTCCGTCAGGGTGTTCTGGCCCAGCCGGATCGTGCCGAGGTACTCCTTCTCCGTGAGCGCGAGATGGCCGAGGAGCTTGGTGGCCTTCTCGACGCCCAGGACCAGCACGCCCGTCGCCATCGGGTCGAGCGTGCCGGCGTGGCCGACGCGGCGGGTCCTGGCGATCCCCCGCATCTTGGCGACCACGTCGTGCGAAGTGAAACCGGACGGCTTGTCGACGATGACAAGGCCGTCCGGAGTCTTCCCTGCTTCGGTGCTCATTCCGCGGCTGCGTCCTCGTCGGAGTCGTCGTCCTCGTCGGGCTTCTTGTACGGGTCGGCGTCACCGGCGTACTTCGCGCCGGACGACACCTCGCGCACCTGGGCGTCGGAGGTCCGCGCCTTCTCCAGGAGGTCCTCGATGGTCTTGGCGTTCTCCGGGAGGGCGTCCGCGATGAAGGTCAGGGTAGGCGTGAACTTGGTTCCCGCCGCCCGGCCGACCGCGGAGCGCAGAACGCCCTTGGCGCTCTCCAGGCCCGCTGCCGCGCTGGCCCGGTCCTCGTCGTCCCCGTAGACCGTGTAGAAGACCGTGGCCTCCCGCAGATCGCCGGTGACCCGGGTGTCCGTGATGGTCACGTGCGTACCGAGGCGGGGATCCTTGACACCGCGCTGCAGCTTCTCGGCCACCACCTCCCGGATGAGGTCCGCCAGCTTCTTCGCCCGCGCATTGTCGGCCACTGGTCCGTCTCCTTCTTTCTTGCAGACAAGCAATCAGTCTTCATCACCGTGGAAGCGCCGTCGTACGGACAGCAGCTCCACTTCCGGACGTGCCGCGACCAGCCGCTCGCAGCGGTCCAGTACGTCCGAGAGGAACCCCGCGTCCCCACTCACCAGAGCGACCCCCAGCCGGGCCCTGCGGTGCAGGTCCTGGTCGCCCACCTCCGCCGCGCTCACGGAGAACTTGCGTTGGAGCTCGGCCACGATGGGCCGGACGACGGAGCGTTTCTCCTTCAGCGAGTGAACGTCGCCGAGGAGCAGATCGAAGGACAGAGTCCCCACGTACATGCAGTTCCGGATGTCCCGCCGGTGCGGGTTCGGTGGCCTGCCGGACCGTCGCCCGGCAGGATCACCCGGCTGCCGTGCGGCCGGGTCACCAGAACCGTACACGCAACGGCCGGGGCCGATCGACGGATATTCCGCCGACCGGCCCCGGTGTCACGACACGGTGCGATGTGCCTCGCGCTTACGCGCGGGGCTTCTCGCGCATCTCGTACGTCGCGATGACGTCGTCGATCTTGATGTCGTTGAAGTTTCCGAGGTTGATACCGCCCTCGAAGCCTTCGCGGATCTCGGTGACGTCGTCCTTGAAGCGGCGCAGACCGGAGATGGTGAGGCTCTCGGCGATGACCTTGCCATCGCGCAGGAGCCGCGCCTTGGTGTTGCGCTTGACCTCGCCGGACCGGATGAGGACACCGGCGATGTTGCCCAGCTTGGACGAGCGGAAGACCTCGCGGACCTCCGCCGTACCGAGCTCGACCTCTTCGTACTCCGGCTTGAGGAGACCCTTCAGGGCCGCCTCGATCTCCTCGATGGCCTGGTAGATCACCGAGTAGTAGCGGACGTCGACACCCTCGCGCTCCGCCATCTGCGCGGCACGGCCGGCCGCACGGACGTTGTAGCCGATGACGATGGCGTCGGAGCCCATCGCCAGGTTGATGTCGGACTCGGTGACCGCACCCACACCGCGGTGCAGGACGCGGATGTCGACCTCTTCGCCGACGTCGAGCTGGAGCAGCGAGGACTCGAGGGCCTCCACCGCACCGGACGCGTCGCCCTTGATGATGAGGTTGAGTTCCTGGACGAGACCGGCCTTGAGGACCGAGTCGAGGTCTTCCAGGGACACCCGGCGGACGCGCTTGGCGAAGTTGGCGTTGCGCTCTCGCGCAGCACGCTTCTCGGCGATCTGACGGGCCGTGCGGTCCTCGTCGACGACGAGGAAGTTGTCGCCGGCGCCGGGGACGTTGGTGAGACCCAGGACCAGGACGGGGGTCGACGGACCCGCTTCCTCGACGTTGTTGCCCTTGTCGTCGAGCATGGCGCGCACGCGGCCGTAGGCATCGCCCACGACCATCGTGTCGCCGACGCGGAGGGTACCGCGCTGGACGAGGACGGTGGCGACGGCACCGCGGCCGCGGTCGAGGTGGGACTCGATCGCAATACCCTGAGCGTCCTGCTCCGGGTTGGCGCGCAGGTCGAGCGAGGCGTCGGCGGTGAGGACGACGGCCTCCAGCAGGGAGTCGATGTGCAGACCCTGCTTGGCGGAGATGTCGACGAACATCGTGTCGCCGCCGTACTCCTCTGCGACCAGACCGAACTCGGTGAGCTGACCGCGCACCTTGACCGGGTCGGCACCCTCGACGTCGATCTTGTTGACCGCGACGACGATCGGGACGCCGGCGGCCTGGGCGTGGTTGAGCGCCTCGATCGTCTGCGGCATGACGCCGTCGTTGGCCGCGACCACGAGGATCGCGATGTCGGTCGACTTGGCACCACGGGCACGCATGGCGGTGAACGCCTCGTGACCCGGGGTGTCGATGAAGGTGATCTTGCGCTCTTCACCGTTGACCTCGGTACCGACCTGGTACGCACCGATGTGCTGCGTGATGCCACCGGCCTCGCCCGCGACGACGTTCGTCTTGCGGATGGCGTCGAGCAGTCGGGTCTTACCGTGGTCGACGTGACCCATGACGGTCACGACCGGCGGACGCGGCATGAGGAATTCCTCGCCGCCCTCGTCCTCGCCGAACTCGATGTCGAAGCCCTCGAGGAGCTCGCGGTCCTCTTCCTCCGGGCTGACGATCTGAACGACGTAGTTCATCTCGCCGGCCAGCATCTCGAGCGTCTCGTCGGAGACGGACTGCGTGGCAGTGACCATCTCGCCGAGGTTCATCATCACGGCGACGAGCGACGCCGGGTTGGCGTTGATCTTCTCCGCGAAGTCGGTGAGGGACGCACCGCGCGACAGGCGAACGGTCTCGCCGTGACCACGCGGCAGCATGACGCCGCCGACCGACGGGGCCTGCATGGCCTCGTACTCCTGGCGACGCTGGCGCTTGGACTTGCGACCACGACGCGCCGGACCGCCGGGACGGCCGAAGGCACCCTGCGTGCCACCACGGGCATTGGGACCACCGGGACGCCCGCCGAAGCCGGGACGACCGCCGCCACCGGCACCGGCCGGACCGCCGCCGAAGCCGCCGCCACCGGGACGGGGACCGCCGAAGCCGCCACCGCCGCCGGGACGCGAGCCCGGACCGGCCGGACGGCCGGCGAAGCCGCCGCCACCGGGACGGGCACCGCCGCCACCACCGGGACGACCGGCGCCGCCCGTACCGGGACCACGGCCACCGGGGCCGCCGCCGGGACGGGGACCGGGACCACCGGCAGCGGGACGCTGCGGCATCATGCCCGGGTTGGGACGGTTACCGCCGGGAGCACCGCCAGGTCCGCCGGCGCCGGGTCGTGCGCCGCCCTGCGGACGGGGCATGCCGCCCGGGGTCGGACGGCCCGCACCGGCACCCTGCGGACGCGGAGCGCCGCCGGGGCCGCCCTGCGGGCGGGGGGCACCCTGGCCGCCGCCGGCGCCGGGGGCACCGGGACGGGGAGCGCCGGCCGGACGGGGCGCCTGCGGGCGCGCCATGCCGGTGGAGCCACCAGAGGTGAAGGGGTTGTTGCCCGGACGGGGACCCGCCGGACGGGCACCCTGGGGACGCGCGGCCTGCGAGCCGGGGCCCGAAGGACGCTGCGACGGGGCACCGGGGGCGGAACCGGCCGGACGCGGGGCGCCGGGACGGGCGCCGGACTGGCCGCCCTGACCCTGCGCCGGACGCTGCTGCGCCGGACGGGGGCCGGGAGCCGCGGCGGCGGGACGCTCGGTGCGCTCGGTACGCGCCGGGGCGGCCGGGGCCGCCGGAGGCGCGGAGAACTCGGTCACCACGGGAGCCGCCGGAGCGGGCTTCGGGGCGGCCGGAGCCTTCGGGCCGGGACGCGGGCCGGAGGCGGCCGGGGTCACCGGTGCGGGCGCCGCGGCGGCCGGGGCCTCCGCTACGACCGGCTTGGGGGCCGGTGCGCCGGGCTTCGGCGCTCCCGGACGTGCCGGGGCGGGAGCCCCGGGCTTGGCGGGGGCCGCCTTGCGGGGCGCACCCGGCTTCGCAGCGGACTTGCCGGCGTTGCCGCCGGGGCCCTGCAGTGCGTCGGTCAACTTGCGTACAACCGGCGCCTCGATCGTCGAGGACGCCGAACGGACGAACTCACCGAGTTCTTGGAGCTTGGCCATGACGACCTTGCTCTCAACTCCGAACTCCTTGGCGAGTTCATATACCCGGACCTTAGCCACTTCGCTCCTTTTAGGTCCGGGTTACGCCGGACCGTTGCTACTTCATGGGCGTACTCATCGCGTACTCATCGAGTGGTGCTCATCGCAATCTCGACCTACTTCCAACTCGCGAGGTACCTGACCGCACGGGTCATCCGTGCCGTTCTGTGTCGTACGGTGTCGCCTCGGCCTGAACGGCCACCGCTGTGCGCAGTTCCGCGGTGTCGAGCGCTCCGGTGGACCGAAGGGCCCGGGGGAACGCGCGGCGGCGGACCGCCTGGTCGAGGCAGACCACGGCGGGGTGCACGTAGGCACCCCGGCCGGGCAGCGTACCGCGAGGATCGGGGACGCATTCGTCACCGACCGCCACGATGCGCAGCAGATCGTTCTTGGCCGCTCGCTCCCGACACCCCACACAGGTGCGTTCGGGGCATGCGCGGGCTTGCGTCCGGCCAGACACGCCTAAGTCTACCTCCCCGTACCGACCTCACCCCTTCAGGTGAAAAATCGAACGGATGTTGTCGTGATCCGATGTCCCACGATCCGCTGTCGAAACCGCCGGAACCCCGTCGGGAGTTCCGGCACGCGGCGTCGTGTTCCTGTGTACCGCCCGGGAAGCCCCGACCGGTACCGGTTTATTCCCGGCCGGCGCCCCGGTCCGCGCTCCGGTCCCGGTCTGTGTCCGAGGACACCTCGGTGTCGGGGCGGATGTCGATGCGCCAGCCCGTGAGCCGTGCGGCGAGGCGGGCGTTCTGGCCCTCCTTGCCGATGGCCAGCGACAGCTGGTAGTCGGGCACGGTCACCCGTGCGGAGCGGGTGTCCCAGTCGACGACCTCGACCTCGCTCACCCGCGCGGGGGACAGCGCGTTGGCGACCATCTCCGCCGGGTCGTCCGACCAGTCGACGATGTCGATCTTCTCGCCGTGCAGCTCGGCCATGACGTTGCGCACGCGGCTGCCCATCGGGCCGATGCAGGCGCCCTTCGGGTTCAGGCCGGAGCGGGTGGACCGCACCGCGATCTTGGTGCGGTGGCCGGCCTCACGGGCGATCGCGGAGATCTCGACGCTGCCGTCGGCGATCTCCGGGACCTCCAGGGAGAAGAGCTTCTTCACCAGGTTGGGGTGGGTGCGCGACAGGGTCACGGACGGACCGCGGACACCCTTGGCCACGCGCACGACGTACGCCTTCAGGCGCAGCCCGTGCGTGTAGTCCTCGCCGGGCACCTGCTCCTGCACCGGCAGGATGGCCTCGAGCTTGCCGATGTCGACGAGGACGTTCTTGGGGTCCTTGCCCTGCTGGACGACGCCGGTGATGACGTCGCCCTCACGGCCGGCGAACTCGCCGAAGGTCAGGTCGTCCTCGGCGTCGCGCAGACGCTGCAGGATCACCTGCTTGGCGGTCGTCGCGGCGATCCGGCCGAAGTCCGACGGGGTGTCGTCGAACTCCTTGGGCTCCTGCCCCTCTTCGAGGTCCCTCGGGTCTTCCGTCGCCCACACGACCACGTGACCGTTGGTGCGGTCCAGCTCGACGCGTGCGCGGCGGAAGCTCCCGTCGGTCCGGTGGTACGCGATGAGGAGGGCCGACTCGATCGCCTCGACGAGCAGGTCGAAGGAGATCTCCTTCTCCCGGACCAGACCCCGTAGGGCACTCATGTCGATGTCCACGACTACGCCTCCTCTTCCTTCTTGTCCTTGCGGTTGAACTCGATCTCGACACGCGCCTTGGCGATGTCGGAAAACGCGATGCGGCGGGCGGTCGCCTTGCGGCCCTTCACGCCCGGTACTTCGAGGTCCAGCCCCTCGTCGTCGACGTCGAGGATGCGGGCGATCAGCTCACCGGCACCCTTTTCACCTTCGGTGGTCAGCTGAAACTTGACGAGGCGGCCGATCGCCCGAACGTAGTGACGGTGCTCGCTGAGCGGGCGGTCCGCGCCGGGGGAGCTGACTTCGAGGACGTACTCGTCCTCACCCATCACGTCGGACGCGTCGAGCTGATCGGAGACCTCACGGCTCAGCTCCGCGCACGCGTCCAGCTCCACGCCCTCGTCGGAGTCCACGATGATCCGCAGCATCCGGCGCTTGCCCGCCTTGGACAGCTCGATCTCCTCGAGGTCCAGGCCCTTGGCGGCGACGAGCGGCTCCAGCAATCCGCGCAGCCTGTCGCTCTGGGTGGTGCTCATCCGGGTGACTCCTCGGCCGCGTGTGCTGTTGTGGTTTCCGTCGTGCGTCAGCTCAAAGGGTATCCGGTCGCGGGGGGTGTTGCCGTCCGCCCTGTGGACAGGGCCCCGGGTACCGTGATCACACCCTGCCCCGCCGCACCCCCGAGGACGCCGCCGTGCCCTTGACCCCGTCGTGGAGACCCTCGCGAAGAAGCGTGCTGACCGGCGCCGCCGGTGCGGCCGGCGCCGTGCTGCTGTCCGGGTGCGACGGGGGCCCGTCCGGCGGTGACGCCGCGATTCCACTCGAACGGCGGATGCGGGAGACGGCCGTTCGTGACAGCGGGCGGCTGCTGGAACGTTACGACGCCACGGCCGCCGCCCATCCGGCCCTGGCGGAGCGGATCGCGCCGCTGCGCGCGTCCGTCGCGGCGCACGCGGCGGCCCTGGCCCCCGCCGCCCCCGGCTCCCCGTCCGCCGCCGCGTCCTCTCCCCCGTCCGGCGGTACGGGGGCGGCCGCGCCCGCCACGGGGGCCGGCGGGCCGGTGCCCGGGAAGCCCGCCGACGCGCTGGCCGCCCTCGCGGACGCCGAGCGGACCCTGTCCGAGTCCCGGACCATCGACCTGGCCGCGGCCCCCGGGGAGCTGGCCCGGCTGCTGGCCTCGGTCGCCGCCTGCGGCGCCGTACACACGTACCTGCTGACCTCGAACCCCGGAGCCGCGTCGTGAAGCCCGAGCCCTCCCCCGCCGGCCGGGCCCTGGCGGCCGCGCAGGCCGCCCTGGCCGCCGAGCACGCGGCCGCGTACGGCTACGGGGTGATCGGCGCCCGGGCCGCGGCCGCCCGCGCGGCCGAGGCCCGGGAGGCGTTCGGCGGCCACCTCGCGCGCCGGGACGCGCTCTCGCGGACGGTGCGGGAGCTGGGCGGATCGCCCCGGCCCTCGGAGGCGGCGTACGCGCTGCCGTTCGCGGTGCGCACGCCCGCCGACGCGGAGCGGCTGGCCGCGGAGATCGAGGACCGGGTGGCGGGCGCCTACTCCGATCTGGTGCGGTCCGCGGAGGGTCCGCTGCGCCGCGAGGCGGCCGACGCGCTGAGCGCCGCCGCCGTGCGCGCGGCACGCTGGCGTGGTGGCGGCGTAGCCTTCCCTGGGCTCGCGGAACGCTCGGAACGAGCCCGGACCAGCTGAAAGGGACCACGCACGCATGGCTTTCGAACCGCCGCAGCGGCTTGTACGGGCGCTCGGCGAACTGCCGGAGACGGCGCGGGACGCGGACTGGCTGGGGCGGTTGCCCGGCCTCGCCGAGGCCGCTCTGACCCGGCGCGGGGTGCGGGCCCAGCGGGTGCAGGCCCCGGGCGGGCGCAGCAGCCTGGTCGTCCTCGTCCGGTACGACGACGGGACCCCGGCCGCCCTGAAGCTCGCTCCCCCGCGGGCCCGGCCCGACCGGGAGCTGACGGCGCTCGCCCACTGGGGCGGCTTCGGGGCCGTGCGCGTCCTCGACACCCGCTACCGCGAGGAGGACGGGGCGCTGCTGCTGGAGCGGCTGCACCCGGAGGTGTCGCTGCGCTCGCTCCCGGAGACGAAGGCGTTGCTGGAGGCTTGCGGCACGCTGCGCAGGCTGTGGGTCGCGCCGCCGGCGGAACACGGGCTGGAGACGGTGGCGGAGCGGACGGAGCAGCAGGCGGCGGCGCTGCGCGCGGCCCCGGCGGAGGCCCGGCCGCTGGCCGACGCGGCCCTGGAGGCGCGCGCGGAACTGACGGCCGTGCCCGGTGAGGAGCTGGTGCTGCACGGGAACTTCCGGCAGGGCAAGGTGCTCGCGGGCGAGCGGGCGCCCTGGCTGGCGGTGGGCCCGGATCCGCTGGTCGGGGAACGGGCGTACGACCTGGCGCGGCTGGTCCGGGACCGGCTGGAGGACCAGGTGGCCACCTCGGCGGGGGCGGCCGGCGCGCGGCGCCGGATGAACCGGCTGGCCGACGCCCTGGAGGTGGACCGGGACCGGCTGCGGGGCTGGACGCTGTTCCGGGCGGTGGAGTCGGGCAACCGCGCGCTGGCCGCGGGGCGGCGGCGGGACGCGGAGCTGCTGCTGGAGTTCGCGGCCTGGTTGTAGGGCATACCGTACATACGTAGGTATGTCAGGCAGGGGGCCGTCATGGTCGAGGAACTGCTGACAGCGGCGGTCGCCGCCGCTGCGGGTGTCGCGGTCTACCTGGGCTTCGCCGCCCGGGTGGTGAAGCAGTACGAGCGGGGTCTGGTGTTCCGCTTCGGGCGGCTGCGCGAGGAGGTCCGGGGTCCCGGACTCACCACGGTCGTGCCGGTCGTGGACCGCCTGCGCAAGGTCAACATGCAGATCGTGACGCTGCCGGTGCCGGCCCAGGAGGGCATCACCCGGGACAACGTCACGGTGCGGGTGGACGCCGTCGTGTACTTCAAGGTCGTCGATCCGGCCAGCGCCGTCGTGGCGGTGGAGGACTACCGCTTCGCCGTCTCGCAGATGGCGCAGACCTCGCTGCGGTCGATCATCGGCAAATCGGACCTGGACGACCTGCTCTCCAACCGGGAGATGCTCAACCAGGGCCTGGAGCTGATGATCGACAGCCCGGCGGTGGGCTGGGGCGTGCAGATCGACCGGGTGGAGATCAAGGACGTGTCGCTGCCGGAGACGATGAAGCGGTCGATGGCCCGGCAGGCGGAGGCCGACCGCGAGCGCCGCGCCCGCGTGATCAACGCGGACGCGGAACTCCAGGCCTCGCACAAGCTGGCCGAGGCGGCCGAGGTCATGTCGGAGCAGCCCGCGGCGCTCCAGCTGCGGCTGCTGCAGACGGTGGTGGCGGTGGCCGCGGAGAAGAACTCCACCCTGGTGCTGCCGTTCCCGGTGGAACTGCTGCGCTTCCTCGAACGGGCGACCCCCGCGGCCCCCGCCCCGGCGGCGGCGACGGCCGCGCACGAGGACCCGGCTCCGGCCGGCCCGGCCTCCGAGGGCCCCGGGCCGGCCGGAGCCGGTGCGCCGCCCGGCGGCGACCGGGCCCTCGCAGGGCCGCCGCCCGGCTCGGCGGCCCTGGTCCCGGGCGAGGGCGTGGCCGACAGCGCGCTCGCCCGGACCGTCACGGCCGCGGGAGCCGCGGGAGCCGCGCAGGCGCCGGGCGAGGCCCCCGCGTAGGGTCCGGCCGGGGTCCGGCTACGTCAGGCGGGCGAGGGCCTGCGCGAGGGGGAGTTCCTCACGGGTGCCCGCGGCGCGGTTCTGGAGCTCGACGACCTCCTCGGCCGAGCGGCGGCCCGCGACCAGGATCCACGGCACCCCGATCAGCTCCGCGTCCGTGAGCTTGACGCCCGGCGACAGGCCCGGCCGGTCGTCCAGCAGGACCCGCAGGCCCGCCTCCGCCAGGGCGGACGCCGCCGACTCCGCGAGGGCGAGGGGTACGGCCTTGCCCGCCGCGACCACGTGGACGTCGGCCGGGGCCACCGCCGCCGGCCAGCACAGCCCGCGCTCGTCCGCCGTCTGCTCGGCCAGCGCCGCCACGGCGCGCGAGACGCCGATGCCGTAGGAGCCCATGGTCACCCGGACCGGCTTGCCCTCGCGGCCGAGCACGTCGAGCCCGAAGGCGTCCGCGTACTTGCGGCCCAGCTGGAAGATGTGCCCGATCTCGATGGCCCGGTCGAGCCGCAGGCCGCTCCCGCAGGAGGGGCAGGGGTCGCCGGGCTCCACGACGACGACGTCCAGGTACCGGTCCACCTCGAAGTCGCGGCCGCAGACGACGTTGCGGGCGTGCGTGTCCGCCCGGTTGGCGCCGGTGACCCAGGCGGTGCCGGGCGCGATGCGCGGGTCGGCCAGGTAACGGACCTTCTCCAGGCCCTGCGGGCCGACGTACCCGCGGACGAGGTCGGGCCGGTCCGCGAAGTCCTCGGCGGTGACGAGCTCGACGACAGCGGGGGCCAGGTGCTCGCCGAGTTTGCCGAGGTCCACCTCGCGGTCCCCGGGCACGCCGACCGCCGTGATCTCGCCGTCGACCTTCACCAGGAGGTTCTTCAGGGTCGCGGAGGCGGGGACGCCCAGGTGCGCGGCGAGGGTCTCGATGGTCGGGGTGTCGGGGGTGTCGACCTCCTCCGGCGGCGGGTGCTCCGCATCGACCGGGGCCAGGGCGAAGGTGACGGCCTCGGTGTTCGCCGCGTAGTCGCAGGCGGGGCAGTCCGCGAAGGTGTCCTCGCCGGCTTCGGCCGGGGCGAGGAACTCCTCGGAGGCGGAGCCGCCCATGGCGCCGGAGACGGCGGAGACGATGCGGTGGTCCAGGCCGAGCCGCTCGAAGATGCGGACATACGCCTGGCGGTGGAGGCGGTAGGACTCCTCCAGTCCCTCGTCGGAGACGTCGAAGGAGTACGAGTCCTTCATCTGGAAC
Organism: Streptomyces sp. NPDC002044; assembly: GCF_040296725.1. Lineage (NCBI taxonomy): Bacteria > Bacillati > Actinomycetota > Actinomycetes > Kitasatosporales > Streptomycetaceae > Streptomyces > Streptomyces sp. NPDC002044. Next base: position 117,457 of record NZ_JBEOXU010000001.1, on the reverse strand, counting down.
TCGCGGCCCCGCAGCACCCCGGACCGGGGGCGGGCCTCGTCGCGGTACTTGGTCTGGATCTGGTAGAGCATGACCGGCAGGTCCTTGTACGAGGTGCACTGGTCCTTCACCAGCAGGGTGAAGATCTCCTCGTGGGTGGGGCCCAGCAGGTAGTCGGCGCCCTTGCGGTCCTTGAGCCGGAACAGCAGGTCGCCGTACTCCGACCAGCGGCCGCTGACCTCGTACGGCTCCTTGGGCAGCAGCGCCGGGAGCAGCACCTCCTGGGCCCCGATCGCGTCCATCTCCTCGCGGACGACGCGCGAGACGTTGTCCAGGACCCGCTTGCCGAGCGGCAGCCACGTCCACACCCCGGCCGAGCTGCGCCGGACGTATCCGGCGCGGACCAGGAGCCGGTGGCTGAGGGTCTCGGCGTCGGCCGGGTCCTCGCGGAGGGTCTTGGCCATGAGGCGGGACATGCGCTGCACGTGTTGCGTAGACATGCGGGGAGGCTACCGGGGCCCGCGGGGGCGGCGGAAACCGTTTCAGGGGCGCGGCAGGGGCAGCGGGGCGCCCATGACGGCGTACGGGAGGCTCGCGCTCGGGAAGTGCACCCGGCGGGCGAGGTCGGTGTAGCCCAGGGCGCGGTAGAGCCCCCGGGCGGGGCTGTCGGTGTCGATCGCGGAGAGGATCGAGCGCGGTTCGGCGGCGGCGTCGGTGATGCCGGTGATCAGCGCGCGGCCCACGCCGTGGCCCTGGAAGCCGGGGTGGACGTGCAGCTCGGTGATCACGAAGGAGTCGTCGAGCCAGGCCCCGTGCCCGCCGGCCAGCAGGTGGGGTTCCACGATGGTGGACCACCAGTGCGTGCGGTCGTTGGGCATGCCGTACACGAAGCCGGTGAGGGCGCCGTCCTCGGTGAACGCGCCGAGCGCGCGGGCGCCCCGGCAGACCATGTGCCGCTGGACGATGTAGCGCCGGATCCCGACCTCCTCCTCGCTGAGGCCGAAGGCGACGGCCTGCACGCGCAGGGCCTCGTCCACGCGGGCGGCGAGGTCGAAGGGGCCGATGCGGAGTCCGGTAGGCAGCATGCGGCGACCTTACTTGGCGGTACGGGCGGGCCGGTATGCCGGTGCGGCACCGGTTGCGGCGGGAAAGGCGGGCGGGGCGGGCGGGGCGGCGCGGCCGCGGACCGCGACGGCACGCCGTTCAGAACAGCACGCTCATGAAGGCGCCGACCTCGCGGAAGCCGACGCGCCGGTAGGACGCGCGCGCGGCGGTGTTGTAGTCGTTGACGTAGAGGCTGACCACGGGGGCCACGTCGCGCAGCGCGTGGGCGACGACGGCGGCCATCCCGGTCTCGGAGTGTCCCCGGCCGCGGAAACCGGGGTCCACCCAGACGCCCTGGATCTGGCAGGCGCGGGGGGTCGCGGCGCCGATCTCCGCCTTGAAGACGACCTTGCCGTCCTCGACGCGGGCGAAGGAGCGGCCGGCTGTGACGAGCTCGGCGACCCTGGCCTGGTAAAGGAGGCCGCCGTCGCCGGCCATCGGCGAGATGCCGACCTCCTCGGTGAACATGGCCACGCAGGCGGGCATGATCAGGTCCATCTCGTCCTTGCGGACGCGGCGGACCCCGGGGTCGGCCGTGACCGTGGTGGACGGCCGCTCGATGGTCATGAGCGGCTGGCGGGAGCGGACGTCCCGGGCGGGCCCCCAGGCGGGCTCCAGGAGCTGCCAGAGCAGCCTGGTGGCCTCGACGGGGCCGACGATGGAGGAGCAGCGGCGGCCGGTGCGGCGGGCCCGGTCGGCGAAGGCCCGTACGGCGTCCGGCTCCGCGCAGACGGGGACCAGGTTGGCGCCGGCGTAGCAGAGGGAGCGGAGCTCGCCGTCGGCGTACCAGCCCCACATCTCGCCGCCCAGGCGCCAGGGGTCGAGCCCGGCGACCTGGACCCGGGAAGTGACGAACGCGTTCGCGACCGGTTCGCGTCCGAGGACTTCGAGCGCGGCGTCGAGATCACTGGGCTCAAGGACCCGGGTGGTGGTCTGCGTCAACACTGGGGCCTCACCATGCAAGTCTGCTGATCTCCGCACTGTACCCGCCGGCGCTGGACGATGCCGTGTCCCACAGGTCACGAAAAAGCCCCGACCCCGCCCCCGAGCTGCGGGAACGGGTCCGGGGCCGGGTCCGTCGGAGCCGGGCCGGATCAGACGCCGATGGCCACCGTGGGCTCGCCCGAGGTCACGCCGTCCCGCTCCATCTGCTCGGCGATCTTCATCGCCTCTTCGATGAGGGTCTCCACGATCTTCGACTCCGGGACGGTCTTGATGACCTCGCCCTTCACGAAGATCTGGCCCTTGCCGTTGCCGGAGGCGACGCCGAGGTCGGCTTCGCGGGCCTCGCCGGGGCCGTTGACGACGCAGCCCATGACGGCGACGCGCAGCGGGACCTCCATGCCCTCCAGGCCCGCGGTGACCTCTTCGGCCAGCTTGTAGACGTCCACCTGGGCGCGGCCGCAGGACGGGCAGGAGACGATCTCCAGGCGGCGCGGCTTGAGGTTCAGCGACTCCAGGATCTGGTTGCCGACCTTGACCTCCTCGACCGGCGGGGCGGAGAGGGAGACGCGGATGGTGTCGCCGATGCCCTCGGAGAGCAGCGCGCCGAAGGCGACGGCGGACTTGATGGTGCCCTGGAAGGCCGGGCCGGCCTCGGTCACGCCGAGGTGCAGCGGGTAGTCGCAGGCGGCCGCGAGCTGGCGGTAGGCGTTGACCATGACGACGGGGTCGTTGTGCTTGACCGAGATCTTGATGTCGCCGAAGCCGTGCTCCTCGAAGAGGGAGGCCTCCCACAGCGCGGATTCGACCAGCGCCTCGGGGGTGGCCTTGCCGTACTTCTTCAGCAGCCGGGCGTCGAGGGAGCCGGCGTTGACGCCGATGCGGATCGGGGTGCCGGTGTCCTTGGCGGCCCGCGCGATCTCCCTGACCTTGTCGTCGAACTGCTTGATGTTGCCCGGGTTCACGCGGACGGCGGCGCAGCCGGCGTCGATGGCGGCGAACACGTACTTGGGCTGGAAGTGGATGTCGGCGATGACCGGGATCTGCGACTTCTTCGCGATGACGGCGAGGGCGTCGGCGTCGTCCTGGGTCGGGCAGGCCACGCGCACGATGTTGCAGCCGGCGGCCGTGAGCTCGGCGATCTGCTGGAGCGTGGCGCCGATGTCGGACGTGCGGGTGGTGGTCATCGACTGCACCGAGATCTGTGCGTCGCCTCCGACGGCCACGGAACCGACCTGGATCTTGCGGCTGACCCTGCGGTCGGCAAGCTTCGTCGGCACGGCCGGCATTCCGAGAGAGATGGCAGTCATCTGCTGTGCAACCCCAAGGTGTGGATCAAGGTCCCGAGATCGGCGGGCTCCAGCCTTCGAGATTACGCCAATCAGCGCGCCGCCCCCGCATCCGAGGGGGTGTGCCACCCGAACGTAGGGAGCCGGGCACGATGTGTGCCCGGCTCCTCACCGCATGGTGTAGACCGCCCAGCGTCAGGTGATCTTGATCGGGTTGACCACGTCGGCGACCATCACCAGCAGTGTGAAGCAGATGAAGACGCTGGCGACGACGTACGCGACGGGCATCAGCTTCGCCACGTCGAACGGGCCCGGGTCGGGGCGCTTGAACAGCTTCGCGAGATTGCGCCGGAGCGACTCCCACAGGGCTCCCGCGATGTGCCCGCCGTCGAGCGGGAGCAGCGGCAGCATGTTGAAGAGGAACAGCGACAGGTTGAAGCCGGCCAGCAGGTTGAGGAAGATCACCAGGATGTGCGTGGCCGGCAGGTCGAGGTTGAAGATCTCCCCGCTGACCCGAGCGGCTCCGACGACGCCCATCGGGCTGTCCTGCGCGCGGTCGGCGCCGTTGAAGGCCGCGTTCCACAGGTCCGGGACCTTGGAGGGCAGCTGGACCAGCGAGGTGACGCCGGCCTGCATCATCTCGCCCATGCGGTCGGCGGACTGGCCGAAGGTCTGGGGGACGTAGCCGGAGGCGGGGGCGAAACCGAGGAAGCCCGCGGTGACGTACTGGTCCTTGACGTACTTGCCGCTGCCGTCGGTCCTGGCGACCTTGTTCTCGATCAGGTCGGCCTTCAGGTCGATCCGCTGCCCGGCCCGCACGACGGTGATCGTGGCGGGTCCGACGGTGGAGCGGATGTCCTTCTGGAGGGCGGCCCAGTCGTCGGCCCTGCGGCCGTTGAAGGCGACGATCTTGTCGCCGGCCTGGAGTCCGGCGGCCTTGGCGGGGGCGGCCGGGTCGCCGGCGGTGCACGTGTCGCGCTTCTCGCTCTGCTGGATGACGCAGTCCGAGACGGAGGCGACCGAGGTGGTCTGGGTGTTCACCCCGAAGGTCATGAGCGTGGTGAGGAAGATCGCCACGGCCAGGATCAGGTTCATGAACGGGCCGGCGAACATCACGATGACGCGCTTCCACGGCTTGCGCGTGTAGAAGAGCCGCTTCTCGTCGCCGGGCTGGAGCTCCTCGTACGCCGCCGAGCGCGCGTCCTCGATCATCGACCGGAACGGCGACGTCGAGCGGGCGGTCACCTTGCCGTCCTCGCCGGGCGGGAACATCCCGATCATGCGGATGTAGCCGCCCATCGGGATGGCCTTGATCCCGTACTCGGTCTCGCCCCGGTGGCGCGACCACACGGTCGGGCCGAAGCCGACCATGTACTGCGGCACCCGGATGCCGAAGATCTTGGCCGTGGACAGGTGCCCCAGCTCGTGCCAGGCGATGGAGACCAGCAGCCCGACCGCGAAGATCGCGATCCCGAGTACGGTCATCAGAACGGTCATGCGCTCGCCTCCACGGCGGCCCGCGCCGCCATCTCCCGCGCCCGGGCCCTGGCCCAGGTCTCCGCCTCGAGGACGTCCCGGACCGTCAGGGAGGTTCCCGACTCCGGCGTCCCGTGCTCATCGACCACGGCAGAGACGGTATCCATGATTGCTGTGAACGGCAGCCGACCGGCCAGGAACGCCTCGACGCACTCCTCGTTGGCCGCGTTGAACACGGCCGGGGCCGTACCGCCGAGGGCGCCCACGTGCCGGGCCAGGCCGACCGCGGGGAAGGCTTCGGTGTCCAGCGGGAAGAACTCCCAGCTGGACGCCTTGGTCCAGTCGAAGGCGGGGGCGGCGTCCGGTACGCGCTGAGGCCAGCCGAGACCGATCGCGATGGGACCGCGCATGTCCGGCGGGGTGGCCTGGGCGAGCGTGGAGCCGTCCGTGAACTCCACCATCGAGTGGACGTAGGACTGCGGATGGACCACGACCTCGATCCGCTCGAAGGGGATGTCGTAGAGCAGGTGGGCCTCGATGACCTCCAGCCCCTTGTTCACCAGCGTCGCCGAGTTGATGGTGATCACCGGGCCCATGGCCCAGGTGGGGTGGGCCAGGGCGTCCTGGACGGTGACCCCCGCCAGCTCCTCGCGCGTACGGCCGCGGAAGGGGCCGCCGGAGGCGGTGACCACGAGCTTGCGCACGTCGGCCCGGGTGCCCGCGGCCAGCGCCTGGAAGAGCGCCGCGTGCTCGGAGTCGACCGGGATGATCTGGCCGGGCTTCGCGAGGGCCTTGACCAGCGGGCCGCCGACGATCAGCGACTCCTTGTTGGCGAGGGCCAGGGTCCGGCCCGCCCGCAGCGCGGCGAGCGTGGGCGCGAGGCCGATGGAACCGGTGATGCCGTTGAGGACGGTGTGACACGCGGAGGCGGCCAGTTCGGTCGCGGCGTCCGGGCCGGCCAGGATCTCGGGCAGCGGCTCGGAGGGGCCGTACTGGGCGCTCAGCGCCTCTTTCAGGGCCGGGACGACGTCCTCGCGGGCGACGGCCACCGTGTCGACCCGCAGCAGCCGGGCCTGCTCGGCCAGCAGCCCCACCCGTCCGCCCGCGGCGGACAGGGCGGTCACCCGGAACCGGTCCGGATTGCGCAGGGCCAGGTCGATGGCCTGGGTGCCGATCGAACCGGTGGAGCCGAGGATGACGATGTCCCGGCGGCCGGCCGCGGGGTCGAAGAGGAGGTGCGGATCGGCGAGGGGGGCTGGACGGTCGCTCATGCCCCCCATTGTCGCCGCAACTCAGGGGCGCGCGGACACGGATCCCCCGTCCGTGACGCGCAGCAGGAGGTGCGGGAGCGTTCCGGCGAACTCCGGGAGCGCCCGGGCCACCGACCACCAGGCGTCCGGGTCCTCGCCGAGGGCCAGGGCGAACAGCCGGCCGGCCTCCGCCCGCGCCGTCAGCACCGGACCGGGCCGGTCGTGCCGGTCGGGGGTGTAGGTCTCCCCCAGCCAGTGGTCCTCGTCCAGGGCCCAGCAGGCGGGCAGCTTGTGCCGGACGACGTCCGCGCCGTCGAGGAGCCCGCGCGCCAGGCAGTCCCGTACCCAGCGGATGTCCTCCGCGACGGTCTCCATCGGCACCGCGAGGCTCGCCAGGGCCAGTTCGCGTTCCACGCCGCCCTGCGGATCGGGCTCGGCCCGCGGGGCCAGCGAGCGGACCGCCGCCTCCAGCCCGGCGGGCCCCGGGCCGTCCGCCGGTTCGGGCGGGGAGCCGCCGGCCAGGCCCGCGACGAGTTCCGGCAGGGGCAGCGGGACGGTCCGGGCGTGCCGGAGCAGTTCCGCCCAGAGCCGGGGGTCCTGCCCCAGGGGGCGCAGGGCCCGGGCGACCGCGGTGCGCATGCCCGTCAGCTCGGGGAGGTTCCACCGCAGCCCCCGGGGCGGGAGCCCGGCCGGGTCCGCGAGGAGCAGGGTCCGGTGCGCGGGGGCGACGTGGGCGACGAGCTCCTCGAAGGTCAGCAGCCCCATCCGGACGGCCCGCACGGCCGGCCGGTGCCAGGAGGGCCCGTACGCCTGACGCTCCGCGGCGCAGGAGGGCCCGTACGCCTCCCGCTCCCCGGCGCCGTCCCGCGCGCCGGTATCGAGCAGCGCCCCGGCGGTCTGCGGCGACAGGCCGCCGGCCAGCAGCAGGGCTTCCACGGCCCCGGGCGGCAGCGGCGTACGGGCGTGCTCGCGCACGAGGAAGCCGGGGTCGAGCGGCTCGTGCGGCATCCGCAGCAGGGTCAGCGGCACCCGGGGCCGGCGGCCGTGGCGGCGCAGCAGGCCGAGCAGCTCCTCGGCGCCGAACGGGCCCGGGCCGGCCTGCGCCAGCAGCTCGGGCGACGGCCCGGGGCGGGCCGCGTAGCGCGCGGGGCCGGGCAGGCCCGGCAGCGGCCGGCCGACGACGCGGGGGTTGCGGGCGATGTAGTGCCGGTCCTGGTCGGTGCCGTGGCGCAGCAGCAGCGTCACGGCGGAGGCGGGCAGCCATGCGTCACGGGTGAGGTACTTGCGGGCCGGCCCGTCGAGCCGGCCCAGCAGGCCGGCCGCGACGTGGTCCGGTGCGTGGCGCAGGACCAGCGCCACGCACCAGGCCAGGCGCCGTCCGGCGCGGTCCTCCCTGGCGTCTTCCCTGGCCGTCGACATAGCCGCCGCCTCGTGCTCGTACCCGTACGTCCGTCCGACTGGCTTCGATGATCGCAGGTCAGCGCAGGGGACGGTGCACGTTCTCCTGCCGGGAGGGGCCGGGGGTGGCGTCGGCGATCCAGGGGCCGTCGCCGGACGGGTCCAGGACGCCTTCCTCCAGCCAGGTGTAGGTGCCGGTCAGGACGCCCGCGACGACCTTGCGGTCGAGGTCGTCGGTGTGGGACCAGAGGCGGCCGAACAGCTCCTCGACGCGCAGCCGGGACTGGTGGCAGAAGGCGTCGGCCAGCTGGTATGCCTCGCGGCCGTGGTCGCCGTTGGCGCGCTGCCGCTCGGCTCGGACGCAGGCCGCGCTCATGGCGAAGAGTTCGGCGCCGATGTCGACGATGCGGCCGAGGAAGCCCTGTTTGGTCTCCATCCGGCCCTGCCAGCGGGACATGGCGTAGAAGGTGGAGCGGGCGAGTTTGCGGGCGCTGCGCTCGACGTAGCGCAGGTGGGTGGCGAGGTCGGGGTGGCCGCCGGGGTGGAAGGCGCGGTAGGTGCCGGGGACCTGGCCGGCGCCGGTCGCGAGCTTCGGCAGCCAGCGGGCGTAGAACCCGGCGGCGCGGGCGCCCGCCTTCGCCTTGTCACCGAGGTCCTTCTCCGGGTCGATGAGGTCGCCGGCGACGGACAGGTGGGCGTCGACGGCCTCGCGGGCGATCAGCAGGTGCATGATCTCCGTCGATCCCTCGAAGATCCGGTTGATGCGCAGGTCGCGGAGCATCTGTTCGGCGGGGACGGCGCGCTCGCCGCGGGCGGCGAGGGAGTCGGCGGTCTCGAAGCCGCGGCCGCCGCGGATCTGGACCAGTTCGTCGGCCATCAGCCAGGCCATCTCGGAGCCGTACAGCTTGGCGAGGGCCGCCTCGATGCGGATGTCGTTGCGGTCCTCGTCGGCCATCTGGGAGGCGAGGTCGACGACGGCTTCGAGGGCGAAGGTGGTGGCGGCGATGAAGGAGATCTTGGCGCCGACCGCCTCGTGCAGCGCGACGGGCCGCCCCCACTGCTCGCGGACGCCGGACCACTCGCGGGCGATCTTGAGGCACCACTTCCCGGCGCCGACGCACAGGGCGGGCAGGGAGAGCCTGCCCGTGTTGAGCGTGGTCAGCGCGATCTTCAGGCCCGCGCCCTCGGCGCCGATGCGCTGGTCCGCGGGGACCCGGACCCGGTGGAGGCGGGTGACGCCGTTCTCCAGACCGCGCAGGCCCATGAAGGCGTTGCGGTGCTCGACGGTGACGCCCGGGGAGTCGGCCTCGACCACGAAGGCGGTGATGCCGCCGCGGTGTCCCTCGGACGCCGGGACGCGGGCCATCACGACCAGGAGGTCCGCGACGACCCCGTTGGTGGTCCACAGCTTCACGCCGTCCAGGACGTACGCGTCGTCCCCGTCCGGCACCGCCGTGGTGGCCAGGCGCGCCGGGTCGGAGCCGACGTCGGGCTCGGTGAGGAGGAAGGCGCTGATGGCGGTGGTGGCGCAGCGCGGCAGGTAGCGGTCCTTCTGCTCCCGCGTGCCGAACATCTTCAGCGGCTGGGGCACGCCGATCGACTGGTGCGCGGAGAGCAGGGCCCCGATGGCCGGGCTGACCGAGCCGACGAGGGCGAGCGCCTTGTTGTAGTAGACCTGGGTGAGCCCCAGGCCCCCGTACTCGGTACCGATCTTCATGCCGAGCGCGCCGAGCTCCTTGAGCCCGCGCACCGTCTCGTCGGGGATCTTCGCCTCGCGCTCGATCCGCGCGCCGTCGACCGAGGTCTCGCAGAACTCCCGCAGCCGCGCGAGGAAGGCCACGCCGCGCCGGACGTCCTCGTCGGCGGGGAGCGGGTGGGGGTGGATCAGGTCGAGCCGGAAGCGTCCGAGGAAGAGCTCCTTGGCGAAGCTGGGCTTGCGCCAGTCCTGCTCCCGGGCCGCTTCCGCGACCCGCCGCGCCTCGCGCTCGGTCACCTTGGGCCGGGTGCCGGGCCGGGTGCCCGGGACAGCGCCCGGATCTGCGCCCGGTGGTGTGCTGCTGCTGGGGGGTGTGCTGTTGGGGGGTGTTGCGGACATGAGGGGACTCACCTCGCCGCCGGAGTCGGGGGTGGCCGGGATCGGCCGGCCGGTGCTACCAGTGAGTCGTACCCCGTGGGAGCGGGCGGGAAAAGGGAGACGGCCGGAGCCCCCGCACAGTGGGCTCCGGCCGTCGGCTCTTTGGCCGTACGAGGTCAGATGTCGAGGCCGGTCAGGACCAGGACGCGCTCGTACGTGTAGTCGTCCATCGCGTAGCGCACGCCCTCGCGGCCCACACCGGACTGCTTGACGCCGCCGTACGGCATCTGGTCGGCGCGGTAGGACGGCGCGTCGCCGATGATCACGCCGCCGACCTCCAGCTCGCGGTGGGCGCGGAAGGCGACCTGGACGTCGCGGGTGAAGACGCCGGCCTGCAGGCCGAACTTCGAGTCGTTGACGGCGGCGAAGGCCTCGTCGGTGTTCTCGACCTTCCGCAGCGTCAGGACCGGCCCGAAGACCTCCTCGGTGGCGAGCTTGACGCCGTCCGGGACGTCCGCGAGGACAGTCGGCGCGTACGAGGCGCCGTCGCGCTTGCCGCCGGCGAGCAGCTTCGCCCCGGCGGACACGGCCTCGTCGACCCAGGTCTCGACGCGCTTGGCGGCGTCCTCGGAGACGAGGGGGCCGACGTCGGTGGCGGAGTCGGACGGGTCACCGGTGACCTGCGCCTGGACCGTGGTGACGACCTTCTCGACGAGGCGGTCGTAGACGGAGGCGTCGGCGATGACGCGCTGCACGGAGATGCAGGACTGGCCGGCCTGGTAGTTGGAGAAGGTCGCGATGCGGGTCGCGGCCCAGTCGAGGTCGGCCTCGGAGGCCCAGTCGGCGAGGACCACGGCCGCGGCGTTGCCGCCGAGCTCCAGGGTGCAGTGCTTGTGGGGCACCGACTGCTGGATGGCGTAGCCGACGGTGTCGGAGCCGGTGAAGGAGATGACGGGCAGGCGCTCGTCCTTCACCAGGGCCGGCATCTTGTCGTTGGCGACCGGCAGGACCGACCAGGAGCCGGCCGGAAGGTCGGTCTCGGCGAGCAGCTCGCCCAGGATCAGCCCGGAGAGCGGGGTGGCCGGGGCGGGCTTGAGGATGATCGGCGCGCCGACGGCGATGGCCGGAGCCACCTTGTGGGCGCACAGGTTCAGCGGGAAGTTGAACGGTGCGATGCCGAGGACCGGGCCCTTGACGAAGCGGCGGGTCAGGGCGAGGCGGCCGACGCCGCCGGCGTCGGTGTCGAGGCGCTGGGCGTCTCCGCCGTTGAAGCGGCGGGCCTCTTCGGCGGCGAAGCGGAACACGGACACCGCACGGCCGACCTCGCCGCGGGCCCACTTGATGGGCTTGCCGTTCTCGGCGGAGATCAGCTGGGCGATCTCCTCGGTCCGCTCGGTGAGCCGCTTGGACACGTGGTCCAGGGCGGCGGCCCGTACGTGGGCGGGCGTCGCGGAGAACTCCGCCGTCACGGCGTACGCCGCGGCCACGGCCTCTTCGACCTGCGCGTCGGTGGGCACGCTGACGGTACCGACGAGGCGGCCGTCCCACGGGGAGTGGACGTCGAAGCTGTCCTCGCCGGTGGCCAGGCGGCCGGCGAGCCAGAAGGCGTGGGTGGAAGTCATGCGAATCCCGGCCCTTCGGAGTGTGCGGTGGGGTCCTGTCACCACCACCGTAGGACGCCGCCGGGGAATCGGCGTTTATCCGGCGTGGAGCGCCGCGCCGTCCGGGTTCGCCGCTTTGTCACTGTCCGGGCGGCGAACGGGCCCGTAGCGGGGCGGCGGGGGGCTACGCCGGGGCGGACGTGGCCTTCAGGGCCAGCCACAGCTCCATGCGCACGTCCGGGTCGTCCAGCGACCGGCCCAGGATCTCCTCGACCCGCTTCATCCGGTAGCGCAGGGTGTGCCGGTGCACGCCGAGGTCGGCCGCGGCCGCGTCCCACTGGCCGTGCCGGGACAGCCACGCCTGGAGCGAGGCCACCAGGTCGCCGCGCCCGGTCGCGTCGTGCTCCCGCAGGGCGCGCAGGGTGCCGTCCGCGAAGGCCCGTACGGCGTCGTCGGCGAGCAGGGGCAGGACCGAGCCCGCCGCCATCTCCTCGTGCTCCACCAGCGGCCGGCCGCGCCGCCGGGCCACCGCGAGGGCCTGGTCGGCCTGCTTGAGCGCCGCCGCGACCCCGCCGGAGCCGACCGGCGCGGACAGGCCGACCACCAGCTCGTCCGGCTCCGGGCCGCAGGCGTCGCGGCCGCGCCGCGCCTCCAGGTTCTCCGCGTGCGCCAGGCAGGCTTGTACGGCCGAGCCCGCGTCGGCGGCCAGGACCACCAGCCGGCCCGGCTCCGGCACCACCAGCAGCGCCTCCCCCGTACGGGCCGCCGCCGACTCCACCGCGTCGGCCAGCAGCGCGAGCCCCTGCGGCTGGGCCGTGCCGGGCAGCGCCGGCTCGGCCGCGATCAGCCGGAACGGCGCCTCCAGCAGGGCCCCGTACAGGTCACCGGCCACGGCCCGGGCGTGCTCGGCCTCCCCGGCCAGCAGCATCCGCAGTACGGCCGCGCCGAGCCGGGACTCGGCGTCGTGCAGCGAGCGGGAGCGCTCGGTGGTGAGGGTGAGCAGCGCGACGGCGGAGTGCACGGCGTACCGCTCGGCGGTGCCGAGCGGGGCCCCGGTGCCCACCGCGAGGGCGCCCCGGGCCCGCCGGCCGGTGCCGAGGGACTGGAGCTCGACCCGGTCCTCGGAGCCGCCGACGACGGCGCTGGCCGGCGCGGGCCGCTCGCGCAGCCGCTCCACGTCGGGGGTGAGCCGGGCGGCGCGGCGGGCGGCCCATTCGGGGGCGGCGGCGACCACCGCGCCCGAGGTGTCGTACAGCGCGGCCCAGCCGTGCACGTGCGCGGCCAGCCGCGCCAGCAGTTCGGCGGGCCCGTCGGCGGAGAGCGCGGCTCGGGTCAGCTCCCGCTGGGCCTCGAAGCCGGCGGTCACGGCGCGGTACTGGTCGGCGGCGAGGGCGGCGGACACGGCCTTGCTGATGGCGAGGAACGGGGTCCGCCGGGGCACCTCCAGCAGCGGCATGTCCTCGGCCGCCGCGGCCTCGACGAGGGCTTCGGGGACGGCGTCGTAGTTGACGCCGACCGCGAAGCCGATGCCGACGACCCCGGCCGCGGAGAGGCGGCGCACGTAACGGCCCATCTCCTGCGGATCCTCCGCGTCCAGCTTCATCGCGGTGACCAGGAGCAGCTCCCCGCCCTCCATGTAGGGGACGGGGTCGGCGAGCTCGCTGACGTGGGCCCAGCGCACCGGGGTGTCGAGGCGGCCCTCCCCCGCCCGGACGCTGAGCTTGAGCGCCGAGTGCTGGACGAGTGAGGCGAGGGTGAGCGGCATCGGTTACCAGGGTCCTTGGCGGAGGGGGCGGCGGACGGCTGCGGCGGAGGTCTGCGGGGACCGGTGGACGGCCCCGCGCGACGGACGACGGCGATGACGGTGACGGTGACGGGACAGGTGACGGGATGACGGTGACGGTGGGAACAGGAGAGCGCACGCGCCGGCTGCCGTTTTCGCCGTGTCGTACGAACGACTCCCCTCGATTCTGCCACCCCGTACGGTTTCGGCGCCCGGTCCGCGTCGTGCGTCCTGCGCTCGGCCCCCGGCGCCTCAGGGCGCGTCGGCCAGCCGGACCAGCAGCGGGGCCGCCCGCTCCCCGCGCACGGAGGTCAGCGACAGCACCGCGTGCCCCGGCGGTACGGCGTGCGCCAGGTCGGAGGCCGACCAGCGCTCCCGCTCCACCTGGCGCACGGTCACGGCGTCCGTGGTGACGGCCTTGCCGGTGACGAGCTTGCGGAAGGCGTGGATGGCCCGGGTCAGGGGCTGGTCGGCGAAGACGGTGCGGTGGGTGACGTCGCGCGCCTCGACCCACTCGGTGCCCCAGGCCTCGGCGAAGCGCTTGCCGTCCCAGGTGGTGACCCCCGAGAAGGCCATCCGGCAGCCGACCGCGCCGAGCAGCGGGGTGCGCAGCCCCTCCGGTACGTCGTCCAGGGAGCGCAGCGTGAGCAGGACTCCGGCATGGGCCGAACGGAGCCGCTGGATGCCGCGCACCGCCTCCGGGGTGAGGGTGTGGGAAGCGTCGTCGAGGGCGAGGAACGCGAAGAGGGAGCGGTCGCCGCGGGCGGCCACGGCCGCGTTGAACTGGGCGAGCAGCAGCCGGGCCAGCATCCGCGAGGCGTCGGCGTGGGCGCGCTCGGGCAGGTCGACGCGGACGCGGATGGGGTGCTCCAGGGCGCGCAGCGAGAACGGCCGTCCGGCGCCGGTGGTGTCGAAGAAGCCGGCGAAGGCGGGCCGGTCCAGCAGGGCCACCCGGTCGGCGAGGACCGGTCCGGGGTCGCCGGGCGCCCCGTGCTGGCGGCGGCGGGCGTCGAGTTCGCGGAGCATCGGCGCCCGGCCGGTGCCCTCCAGGCCGCGCCGCAGTCCGGCGACGGCCTCCGGCTCCTGGTCGAGCAGCTCGCGCAGCTCGGGCACGGCGGGGAAGCGGCCGTGGACGGCGCGGAACGGCCCCAGGAGCTGGGCGAGGGCGGTGGCGGCGCGGCGCACCTCGACCCCGGGGACGTCGCCGACGAACGCCTCGGCCAGCAGGGTGGCCGCCTCATCAGGGTCGGTCGTGCCGCCGTAGAGGTCGAGGTCGTAGACGGAGGCGGGGTCCCCGACGCGGACGACGACGTCGTACGCCTCGTCGGGCCCGAGCCGCGCCCCGGTCGCGCCGACGGCGACGACGGCGGCCTGGCCGGCGAGCGCCTGGAGCGCCAGCGACTCGACGACGGGCCGCACCAGGCGGCCGGTCTTCCCACTGCCGGAGGGTCCGACGGCGAGCACGGAGGTGCCGAGGACGTCGGGGTCGAGCCCGAAGGCGGTGCCGCGGCGCGCGTACGGGTTGCGGACGCCGTCCTCGACGGTTCCGAGGAGCACCTGCCGGGAGATCAGGTCGTGCCGGGCGGCCCGCACGGGCAGGTCCCGCGCCCCGGAGGGGTGCACGCAGGCACCGGCGCCCTTGTCGCGCACGGCGTCGGCGAAGGCCCGCAGCCGGGACGGGTCGACGCGTACGCCCTCCCAGGCACGCCGGATCCGCGCGTAGTCCACGTCGTTCATCCGCCCGGCCCCGGCCTCCCCCTCCAGCCGATCGGCCACGTCCCCCAGCCCGGCCTCCCGCACCTGCGGCCAGCGAACGGGGTCGTCGTCCGCTCCTGCCTCGATGCCGGCCGGCGGCGCCGGGCGGGTCGCCCGCGCGGCGCGGCTCCCGAGGATCCGGCGGCCCAGTTCGGGCCAGCGGCCGAGGCGGCCGAAGCCGAAGAGGAGGGCCCCGGCGACGATGGCGTACCAGACGTACGAGGCGACGACGGAGGCGTTGCCACCTGCCCAGGAGTCGGGCGTGAACATGTACAGCGGCCACAGCCAGAACGCGCCGAGGTAGCCGTTCCACAGCAGCGACCACAGCAGCAGTCCCGCGAGGAGGGCGATCAGCGCACCGCTGACCAGCTGCCGGGTCGCAGTCACCTCCGGCTCCTCGGCGGCGCGCGGCACGTGCCCGTACGCCCACACGCCGGGGGCGTCGGAGTTCCGGGGGGTACGCAGCCAGTCGGGGAGGGTGGGGCCGGGGGGCGGGGGGGCCGGGGCGTGGCGGGGTTTCGGGGGGGGCGGGGGGGCGGCGGGTCTGGGGAGACGGCCCGTGTGGGTGGTGCGTGCGTCGTGCGTGCCGTCGGTGTCCATGAACCCCTGCCCCCTGCCAGTGCCCTGCGCTGCGCTGCGGCGCTCAATCTAGTGCCCCGCCCGCCCTCCGGGGGGTGTACCGCGCAGTGATCCGGACGGCCCGCCCCCGGCCACTCCTATGGCCGTCACGGACAACGACTCGCCCCCACCACTCCCGATCGGCGCATGCCTTCGCCCCGCCCCCGGGCCTAGCCTGCGGACAAAGACACACGTGCGTCCGAAAACACCCCCAGGAGCCCCCTATGACCGCTGTCCCGCAGGAGCGCCGCATCGTCACCGCGATCCCCGGCCCCAAGTCGCAGGAGCTGCAGGCCCGCCGTCTGTCGACGGTCGCCGGCGGCGTGGGCTCCGTGCTCCCCGTCTTCACGGCCCGCGCGGGCGGCGGCATCATCGAGGACGTCGACGGCAACCGCCTGATCGACTTCGGTTCCGGCATCGCCGTGACCTCCGTCGGCGCCTCCGCCGAGGCCGTCGTGCGCCGCGCCTCCGCTCAGCTCGCGGACTTCACGCACACCTGTTTCATGGTCACCCCGTACGAGGGCTACGTGGAGGTCTGTGAGTCCCTCGCCGAGCTCACCCCGGGTGACCACGCCAAGAAGTCGGCCCTGTTCAACTCCGGCGCCGAGGCCGTCGAGAACGCCGTCAAGATCGCCCGTTCGTACACCAAGCGCCAGGCCGTCGTCGTCTTCGACCACGGCTACCACGGCCGCACGAACCTCACGATGGCCCTGACCTCGAAGAACATGCCGTACAAGCAGGGCTTCGGCCCGTTCGCCCCCGAGGTCTACCGCGTCCCGGTCGCCTACGGCTACCGCTGGCCCACCGGCGCCGAGAACTGCGGCCCCGAGGCCGCCGCCCAGGCCATCGACCAGATCTCCAAGCAGATCGGCGCCGACAACGTCGCCGCGATCATCATCGAGCCGGTCCTCGGCGAAGGCGGCTTCATCGAGCCGGCCAAGGGCTTCCTGCCGGCGCTGGTGAAGTTCGCCAACGACAACGGCATCGTCTTCGTCGCCGACGAGATCCAGTCCGGCTTCTGCCGCACCGGCCAGTGGTTCGCGTGCGAGGACGAGGGCATCGTCCCCGACCTGATCACCACCGCCAAGGGCATCGCGGGCGGTCTGCCGCTCGCCGCCGTGACCGGCCGCGCCGAGATGATGGACTCCGTCCACGGCGGCGGCCTCGGCGGTACGTACGGCGGCAACCCGGTGGCGTGCGCCGGTGCGCTCGGCTCCATCGAGACCATGAAGGAGCTCGACCTCAACGCCGCGGCGAAGAAGATCGAGTCCCTCATGAAGACCCGCCTGACGGCCATGCAGGAGAAGTACGACATCATCGGCGACATCCGCGGCCGCGGCGCCATGATCGCGATCGAGCTCGTCAAGGACCCGGTCTCCAAGACCCCCTTCCCGGAGGCGGCCGGCGCGCTCGCCAAGGCCTGCCACGCCGAGGGCGTGCTCGTCCTCACCTGCGGCACCTACGGCAACGTGCTCCGTTTCCTGCCGCCGATCGTCATCGGCGAGGACCTGCTCAACGAGGGCCTGGACATCATCGAGGCCGCGTTCGCGGGCATCTGACCGAAGGGTCGAACGGCCGCGCGCTCCACTCGAGCGCTACCGCCGGTAACGGTCGGGCGCTGTGAAGAAGGTGTGGGGGGCCGATGGCGGGAACGCGTTCCTGCTGTCGGCCCCCCTTTCTCTGCCGTACGGTTTCTGCAGATGAGTGAGACACCCCGCTCCCGGGAAACCGGGGGCGACACCAGTACCGGGCTTCCCCAGCGCCGCACTGGGCATGCGTTCGCGCACACTCCTCACCGATCGGACAGCCGTTCGCCCCAAACCCCCCGGGGCGTGCGGCAACCCGGTCCGGCCGGCCGTCCCGGAACCATCCCCCCTGTTCCGGGACGGCCGGCCACCCTCCTCCTCGCCGCGCTCTGCGGCCTGCTCTTCTCCCTCGCCACCTGGCAGGTGCTGGTCTCCGGCCCGCTGCTGGCGCCCGACCGCGCGCTGAGCCGCGCACTGGTGCGCACGGTCCCGGACTCCGTCACCGAACGCCTCTCGGACCTCGGCAACATCCCGGTCGCCGTCCCCGTCCTCGCCCTGGCCATGGCGTACGCCGCCTGGCGCGGCCGGCGGCGCGCCGCCCTCGCGGCCGGCCTGGCGATGGCCCTCGTACCGGCGCTGGTCGTCCCGCTCAAGCTGTGGACCGCCCGGCCGGGCCCCCTGGAGCCCTGGGCCGCCGGGTACTACCCCTCGGGCCACACCGCGACCGCGTTCGTCGCGTACGCCGGCGCCGCCCTGCTCGTACGCCCGTACACCCGCCGCCCCTGGCCGGCGGCCGCGGCCCTGGTGCTCACGGGGGCGACCGCCGCCGGGCTGGTCCTGCGGGGCTGGCACTGGCCGCTGGACGTCCTGGCGAGCCTCCTGCTGTGCACCCCGTTGCTGCTGGTGGTGCGCCGGATGGCCACTGCCGGTCCGGACGGCGGTCGCCAAGGCCGCTGGATCTAGCGGGCGTTCCCGCTCCGGACCGCGCCGCCGGCCCGCGGTCCGCGGCGCGGGATCTGGTTGCATGAGGTCCCATGAACGCCATAGTCACGAGCGTCATCGCGGTCCTCGGCACCCTGCTCGGCTCGACGGTGACGCACGTCTTCCAGCAGCGGTCCGCGCGGCGCATGGAGCGGAGCGCCCTCGAAGCCCAGCTGCGCCAGGAACGGCTGGACGTGTACGGCACGTACGCCGGGCTGCTCGTCGAGTTCCGCCAGGCCGCGCTGCACCACTGGTTCTGCGTGCACGAGGGCCGCGACGCCGAGGACGAAACCGCCCTGCGCAAGCGCTCGTTCGAGCTGCGCTCCAGCGCGCAGCACGCCCTGTTCCAGCTCCAGCTGATCGCCGACGAGCCCGATCTCACCGCCGCCGCGGTCGAGGCCTTCACCACGGTCGGCGCGATCAACCGGGCGCGGGACCGCGCCGGCCTCGACGCCCGGCGGGACGCGAGCCGCGAGCTGATCGACGGCTTCGTCGGCACGGCCCGCCGGTACGTTCAGGCGGCTCCGGGCCGGCTGTCGTCGTAGCGCGCGCCGCCGCGGTGGGCGCCTTCGTCGTAGCGCGCGCCGCCGCAGCGCCGGAGCGGGCCGTCGAAGTCCCCTCGGCCGGAGGGGACTTCGACGACGCGACTAGCCGCCGAAGTACGCGTCGAAGTTCCGGCTGAACTCCCAGCCGCCGAACCGGTCCCAGTTGATCGACCAGGTCATCAGGCCGCGCAGGGCGGGCCAGGTGCCGTGGGTCTGGTAGCTGCCGCAGTTCGTCTTCTTCGTCAGGCAGTCCAGCGCCTTGTTCACCTCGGCGGGCGAGGTGTGGCCGTTGCCCGCGTTGGTCGTCGCGGGGAGGCCGATGGCCACCTGCTCCGGGCGCAGTGCGGGGAAGACGCGGGCGGTGTTGCCCGCGACCGGGAAGCCGGTCAGGAGCATGTCGGTCATGGCGATGTGGAAGTCCGCGCCGCCCATGGAGTGGTACTGGTTGTCGAGGCCCATGATCGAGCCCGAGTTGTAGTCCTGGACGTGGAGCAGGGTCAGGTCGTCGCGCAGGGCGTGGATGACCGGGAGGTAGGCGCCGGCGCGGGGGTCCTGTCCGCCCCAGGGGCCGGAGCCGTAGTACTGGTAGCCGAGCTGGACGAAGAAGGTCTCGGGGGCCATGGTCAGGATGAAGTCCGGACCGTACCGGGCCTTGAGGGTCTTTACGGCGGAGATCAGGTTGACGATGACGGGGGTGGTCGGGGCGCGGAAGTCGGTGTCGCCCGTCGCCAGGGAGAGGGAGTGGCCCTCGAAGTCGATGTCGAGGCCGTTGAGCCCGTACTCGTCGATGATCTTGCCGACGGAGGTGACGAAGGCGTCGCGGGCGGCGGTGGTGGCCAGCTGGACCTGGCCGTTCTGGCCGCCGATGGAGATCAGGACCTTCTTGCCCGCGGCCTGCTTGGCCTTGATCGCCGCTTTGAACTCGGCCGGGGACTCGACGTTCGGGCACTCGGCGACCGGGCAGAGCTGGAAGCGGATGTCGCCCGAGGTCACGGACGTCGGCTCGCCGAAGGCGAGGTTGATGACGTCCCAGGAGGCGGGGACGTCGGCCATCCGGACGTAGCCGGAGCCGTTGGCGAAGCTGGAGTGCAGGTAGCCGACCAGGGCGTGCGCGGGCAGCCCGGGGTTGCCCGGGTTGCCGCCGCCCGTCGTGGTCGCCGAGACGGGGGCGCTCTTCGCGGACTCGCCCGCCGCGTTCACGGCGCCGACCCGGAAGGTGTACGCGGTGGACGCGGCGAGGCCGGTCACCACGGCCGAGGCGGCGGTCACGGTCAGGGGCGCGGCGCCGTCCCGGTAGACCTTGTACGAAGTGGCCCCGGCGGCCGCCGACCAGGAGAGCGACACCGAGTCGGAGGAGGTCGCCGACGCCGTCAGGCCCGTGGGGGCGGCCGGGGGCCGGGGCTCCTCGGGACCGGTGCCGCCGGGGTCGGGGCCGACCACCGTGAAGTCGTCGGTGAGGTGGGCCGGCTGGCCGTACCAGCCGTGGGTGTAGACCGTCACGGAGGTCGTCGACGGGCCGGTGCGGAAGCTGGTCGCCAACTGCTTCCACGCGCCCGGGCTCTGGGTCCAGGTGGACACGTCGGTGGTGCCGGTGCCGCTCACGCCGAGGTAGACGTACGCGCCCTGCACCCAGGCTCCGAGCGTGTACGTGGAGTCGGGCTTGACGGCGACGGTCTGGGCGCAGCGGGCGTTGTCCTGGCCCGCCGGGGTGGCCTTGAGGGCGGAACTCCCGCCGTGGACGGGGGTGGTGACGGCGGTTCCGCTGCCGCCGGAGCAGCTCCAGCCGTCGAGGCCGGACTCGAAGCCGCCGTTGCGGACGAGGTCGGCGTCCGCCGCCGCGGCCGGCGGGCCCGCGGCGAGGAAGCCGGCCACCGCCAGGGCGGCGGCCGTAAGGATGGACGTGGCTCTGCGCACAACTGCCTCCGGGGCATGGGGGGATGGAGGGGGTCAGCGGCGCCCAAGATGGTCCAGACCAATGGCCTTGTCAATGCCCCTGTCAACTTTTGCGCCCCGCCTTCTCCTCGTCGGCGGCGCCACGGGCGACGCTCGCCGCGGCCTCGTGCATCGCCAGCTCCAGTACGGCAGGGTCCGTGAGGGTCCCCCGGCCGTCCGGGAGCACCAGCCAGCGCACCCCGCCCGCCGCCCGGCCGGGGTACGGGACCACGATCCAGGTCCCGCGCCCCGCTCCCCGTACGCCGGTGCCGATCCACCGGGACGCCGTCCCCGGGGGCACGAAGAAGCCCAGCCGCGGCATCGCCGTACCACTGCGCCGGGCGGCGCCGAAGTCGGCGAGCACGGGGCCTGGCCGCTCCACGAGGAGTCCGAGCACGTCGAGGGTGGCCCGCCCGAGCTCCGCGGGCAGGATCAGCACGTCCCACCGCCGGCCGGCGGGCAGGAGCGCCGCCCCGAGGGGACTGCGCTCCCACTCCCATCGGCAGGTCTCGGGGTCCGACGCCGCCGATACCAGCCATTCCACTGCCGTCTTGGCCCCCGGGATCGTCATCGCCCGGCCTCCGTTCCGTCTGGTGAAGGGTTCTCACCGGGAGAGAGCGGGGCCGGGCGCGGGTATGACGCGGGTTTCGTTACTCCGTGGTAGTGAAACAGGTCACACGGTGAGCGGGCGTGCGGGGCGGGGCACGCCGGGGCGCGCGCACCGCGATCAGCCGATCAACGGATCAGCAGACCGGCCGACCGGCCGGCTGGCCGGCTGGCCGGCTGGCCGGCTGGCCGGCTGGCCGGCTGGCCGGCTGGCCGGCTGACCGACCGGCGACCAAATGATCAGCTGTCGAATCCGAGGCCGACCCGGTCCAGCGCCTTGAGCCACAGGTTCCGGTGCCCGCCGTTGCTGTCGGCGCGGGCCAGCGACCACTTGGTGAGGCTGATACCGGTCCAGGCGAGCGGCTCCGGCGGGAACGGCATCGGCTTGGAGCGGACCATCTCCAGCTCCGTGCGTTCGGTCCGCTCCCCCGCGAGCAGGTCGAGCATCACGTCGGCGCCGAAGCGGGTGGCTCCGACGCCGAGCCCGGTGTAGCCCGCGGCGTACGCGACCTTGCCCGCGTGCGCGGTGCCGAAGAAGGCCGAGAAGCGCGAGCAGGTGTCGATCGCCCCGCCCCAGGCATGGCTGAAATTGACCCCCTCCAGCTGGGGGAAGCAGGTGAAGAAGTGCTCCGCCAGCTTGAGGTACGTCTCGGGGCGGTGGTCGTGCTCCGCGTCGAGCCGGCCGCCGTAGGGGTAGATCGCGTCGTAGCCGCCCCACAGGATGCGGCGCTCGGGGGTGATCCGGAAGTAGTGGAACTGGTTGGCGCTGTCGCCCAGGCCCTGGCCGTTCTTCCAGCCGACCGAGTCGAGCTGGGCCTCGGTCAGCGGCTCGGTCATCAGCGCGTAGTCGTAGACCGGGACGGTGAGCGGCCGGATCCGCTTGACCAGCGAGGGGAAGATGTTGGTGCCGAGCGCCACCCGGCGCGCGAAGACCCGCCCGTACGGGGTGCGTACGGCCATCCCGGCCCCGGAGGCGGCCAGGTCCAGGCCGCGGGTGTGCTCGTAGATCCGCACCCCGAGGCCCAGGCAGGCCCGCTTGAGGCCCCAGGCCAGCTTCGCCGGGTTGAGCATCGCGACGCCGTCGCGGTCCCAGACGCCGCCGAGGAAGGTCGGGGAGTCGACTTCGGCGCGCAGGGCGTCGCGATCCAGCCACTGGGAGCCGCCGGCGAGGCCGAGGCGTTCCGCCTCCGCGTGCAGTTCGCGCAGTTCCTCGACCTGGTGCGGCTCGGTGGCGACGTCGATCTCGCCGCTGCGCTCGAAGTCGCAGTCGATGCCGTAGCGGGCGACGGCCTCCTCGATGGCGTCGAGGTTGCGGGCGCCCAGTTCCTCCAGCCGCGCCAGCTCGTCCGGCCAGCGGGCCAGCCCGTTGGCCAGGCCGTGCGTGAGGGAGGCGGCGCAGAATCCGCCGTTGCGCCCCGAGGCGGCCCAGCCCGCCTCGTGGCCCTCGATCAAAACGACGTCCCGGGCGGGGTCGCGCTCCTTGGCGAGCAGCGCGGTCCACAGGCCGCTGTAGCCGGCGCCGATGACGAGCAGGTCGCAGTGCTCGTCGCCGGTGAGGGCGGGCTGCGGGGCGGGCTTGCCGGGGTCGTCCAGCCAGTACGAGACCGGTCGTGCGGCGGAAAGGGATCGTGCAGCGGTGCGCATGGCGTCTGGGGCCATGTCTTCCAACTCCCTACGGGTGACTTACTTGGGCTGTGCCTTCTTGCGGCGGTTGCCGACCATCTGGCCGGCGAGGACCACCAGCACCGCGATGACGAACATCGCCGTGCCGATGACGTTGATCTGTACAGGCGTACCGCGCTGGGCCGATCCCCACACGAACATGGGGAAGGTGACGGTGTTGCCCGAGTTGAAGTTGGTGATGATGAAGTCATCGAACGAGAGTGCGAACGAGAGCAGTGCGCCCGCCGCGATGCCGGGGGCGGCGATCGGCAGGGTGACCCGTACGAAGGTCTGCACCGGCCCCGCGTAGAGGTCGCGGGCGGCCTCTTCCAGCCGGGGGTCCATCGACAGCACACGCGCCTTGACGGCGGCGACGACGAAGCTGAGGCAGAACATGATGTGGGCGATGAGGATCGTCCAGAAGCCCAGCTGGATGCCCATGTTGAGGAAGAGCGCGAGCAGCGAGGCCGCCATCACGATCTCGGGCATGGCCATCGGGAGGAAGATCAGCGAGTTCACCGCGCCGCGCCCCCGGAACCGGTAGCGGACCATCGCGAAGGCTATGGCGGTGCCGAGCGCGGTGGCGGCCAGCGTGGACCACAGGGCGATCTGGAGCGACAGCGAGAGCGAGCCGCACAGGTCGGCGACCCCGCAGGGGTCCTTCCAGGCGTCGAGGGAGAACTCCTGCCAGGCGTAGTTGAACCGTCCGGTGGGGTTGTTGAAGGAGAAGACGGTGACGACGACGTTCGGCAGGATCATGTAGGCGAGCGTGGCGAGGCCCGCGATGACGACCAGATTGCGCCGGAGCCACGTGAGGGGTGTGCGCATCAGACCAGGTCCTCCGTTCCCGCTCGGCGGATGTAGACGGTGACCACGATCAGCACGATGGCCATGAGGATGAAGGACAGCGCTGCCGCCGTCGGGTAGTCGAGGATCCGCAGGTACTGCGACTGGATGACGTTGCCGATCATCCGGGTGTCCGTGGAGCCGAGCAGCTCGGCGTTGACGTAGTCGCCGCTCGCCGGGATGAAGGTGAGCAGGGTCCCCGAGACCACGCCCGGCATGGACAGCGGGAAGGTGACCTTCCGGAAGACCGTGGCGGGGCGGGCGTACAGGTCCCCGGCCGCCTCGTGGAGGCGGGTGTCGATGCGCTCCAGCGAGGAGTACAGCGGCAGGATCATGAAGGGGAGGAAGTTGTACGTGAGGCCGCAGACCACCGCGAGCGGCGTGGCCAGCACCCGGTCGCCCTGGGTCATGCCGAGCCAGCTGGTGACGTCGAGGAAGCCGATGTCGTTGAGGACGCCGACCACCGGGCCGCCGTCGGCGAGGATCGTCTTCCAGGCCAGGGTGCGGATCAGGAAGCTGGTGAAGAACGGGGCGATGACCAGCACCAGCAGCAGGTTGCGCCAGCGGCCGGCCTTGAAGGCGATCAGGTAGGCCAGCGGGTAGCCGAGCATCAGGCACAGCACGGTGGCGGTGCCCGCGTAGAGCAGGGAGCGCAGGAACTGCGGGTAGTACTCGGTGAAGGCGTCCCAGTAGGTCTGGAAGTGCCAGGTGACCTGGAAGCCCTCTTCGAGGGAGCCGGTCTGCACCGAGGTGGAGAGCTGGTAGACCATCGGGAGCACGAAGAACACGAGCAGCCACAGGATGCCGGGGAGCAGCAGCCAGTACGGGATCAGCCGCTTGCGCAGCGACGCCTTGTGGACCGGCGGCTCGGCTTCGGCGGGCGCCTGGGGCGGCGCCGCGGTGACGGTCACGCGCCCTCCTCCACCGTCTCGATGCCCGCGTCGATGGCCTGGGCGGCGTCGAGGCCGAAGGTGTGCTCCGGGTTCCAGTGCAGGATCACCTCGGCGCCCGGGACCAGGCGGGCGTCCCGCTCGACGTTCTGCGCGTACACCTCCAGCCCGGGGCAGACCGGGCTGTCGATGACGTACTGGGTGGAGACGCCGATGAAGGAGGAGGCGGCTATGCGGCCGGGCACCTTGTTGCGGCCGGCCGCGATGGTGTGCTCCTCGTCGGCGTGGACCAGGGTGATCTTCTCCGGGCGCACGCCGACGAGCAGCTTGCCGCCCGCGGAGGGCGTGGTCGAACATCGGGCCGCGGGCAGCCGGAGCGTCGCGCCCGGGGCGCAGACCACGACCTCGGAGCCGGCGGACTCCACCGCGGCCTCGATGAGGTTGGAGGTGCCGAGGAAGTTCGCGACGAAGGTGGTGCCGGGGTTCTCGTACAGGTCGGCGGGGGCGCCCAGCTGCTCGACGCGGCCGCCGTTCATCACGGCGACCGTGTCGGCCATGGTCATGGCCTCCTCCTGGTCGTGCGTGACGTGCACGAAGGTGATGCCGACCTCGGTCTGGATGCGCTTGAGCTCCAGCTGCATCTGGCGGCGCAGCTTGAGGTCGAGGGCGCCGAGCGGCTCGTCGAGGAGGAGCACCTGGGGGTGGTTGATCAGGGCGCGGGCCACCGCGACGCGCTGCTGCTGGCCGCCGGAGAGCTGGTGCGGCTTGCGCTGGGCGAACTGGCCGAGCTGGACCAGCTCCAGCATGTCGTCGACCTGCTTCTTGACCGACTTGATGCCGCGGCGGCGCAGCCCGAACGCGACGTTCTCGTAGATGTTCAGGTGCGGGAAGAGGGCGTAGCTCTGGAAGACCGTGTTGACCGGGCGCTTGTACGGCGGCAGGTCGGTGACCTCGCGGTCGCCGAGGTGGACCGTGCCGGTGGAGGGCTCCTCCAGGCCGGCGATCATGCGCAGGGTGGTGGTCTTCCCGCAGCCCGAGGCGCCGAGCAGGGCGAAGAAGGAGCCCTGGGGGATGGTGAGGTCCAGCGGGTGCACGGCGGTGAAGGTGCCGTAGTGCTTGCTGATCCCGGCGAGGCGGACGTCGCCGCCCGCGGTCTTGTCAGTCATGGGTGGGTCCCGGGGTTGGGTGCGGAAGATGTCGGGGGCTCGGCGGAGCCGGCCGGGATGCGCCGCCACCGGGCTCGTCCGGTGGCGGCGCCCCGGTCCTCCGGGGTTCGGGGCCGGCGCCGGGTGCGCGGTGCCTGGCACCGGGCGCCGGGCGCTAGGCGCCGATGAGCTTGGCGAACTTCTCTTCGTACGCCGTCTCTTCCTCACTGGTGAGGGAGCGGAAGGCGTGGGACTTGGCGGTCATGGCCTTGTCCGGGACGATCAGGGTGTTCTCCGCGAGCTCGGGGTCGATCTTGGCGAGCTCGTCCTTGACCCCCTCGACCGGGCAGACGTAGCTGATGTAGGCCGCGAGCTGCGCGGCGACCGGGAGCTCGTAGTAGTAGTCGATGAGCTGCTCCGCGTTGGCCTTGTGGCCGGCCTTCGCGGGGACGAGGAGGTTGTCGCTGGAGGTGATGTAGCCGGCGGCCGGGATCGCGTACTTGATGTCCGGATTGCCGGCCTGGAGCTGGATGACGTCGCCCGCCCAGGCGAGGCAGGCGGCGAGGTCGCCCTTGTCGAGGTCGGCGGTGTAGTCGTTGCCCGTGAAGCGGCGGATCTGGTTCTTGTCCACGCCCTTCTGGAGCCGGCCGATCGCCCCGTCGTAGTCGGCGGTGGTGAAGTTCGACGGGTCCTTGCCCTGGTCGAGCAGGGTCATGCCGACGCTGTCGCGCATCTCGGTGAGGAAACCGACCCGCCCCTTGAGGGTGGGGTCGTCGAGGAGCTGGGTGACGGAGTCGACCGTCCTTCCGCCGGTCGCCTTGGAGTTGTAGGCGATGACGGTGGAGATGCCGGTCCAGGGGTAGCTGTACGCGCGCCCCGGGTCCCAGTCGGGGCTGCGGAACTGCGGGGAGAGGTGGGCGAAGGCGTGCGGGAGGCGGGAGGCGTCCAGCTTCTGCGCCCAGCCGAGGCGGATCATGCGGGCCGCGAGCCAGTCGGTGACGACGATCAGGTCGCGGCCGGTGTCCTGGCCGGCCGCGAGCTGCGGGCGGATCTTCCCGAAGAACTCGACGTTGTCGTTGATGTCCTCGGTGTACTTGACCTTGATCCCGGTCCGCTTGGTGAACTCCTCCAGGGTGGGACGCGACTTCTCGTCCTCACTGGTGTCCATGTACTCGGTCCAGTTGGAGAAGACGATCTCCTTCTCCCGGTCCGAGCGGTCGTCGGAGGCCGCCGCCGCGGCGCCCTCCCGCTTGGCGGGCGGGATGCCGCAGCCCGCGAGGGCGGACAGGCCCCCGAGGGTGAGCGCTCCGACTCCGGACGCGCGCAGCAGCGAGCGACGGGTGAGGGCGCCCCGGCCGCTGTCAAGGCTGCGCCGCATCGCGGCGAGTTGCGCCGCCGAGAGGCGGTCGGGCTCGAACTGCTCCATGCGCGTTGCCCTTTCGGGATGGGTACGTCGCCGCTGGTCCGGCGGCTGGCTTCTATCGGTCCCCGAAGATCGTGCGGTGCCAGTCCTTCGCGGCGACCGCGGTGTTGTCGTACATCACGTGCTTGACCTGCGTGTACTCCTCGAAGGAGTAGGCGCTCATGTCCTTTCCGAAGCCACTCGCCTTGTAGCCGCCGTGGGGCATCTCGCTGATGATCGGGATGTGGTCGTTGACCCAGACGCAGCCCGCCTTGAGCTCGCGGGTGGCGCGGTTCGCCCGGTAGACGTCGCGGCTCCAGGCGGAGGCGGCGAGTCCGTACGGGGTGTCGTTGGCCAGCGCGATGCCCTCGTCGTCGGTGTCGAAGGGCAGGACGACCAGGACCGGGCCGAAGATCTCGGACTGGACGACCTCGCTGTCCTGGGCGGCGCCGGAGATGAGGGTGGGCCGGTAGTAGGCGCCCGCGGCGAGCGCGCCGCCCGGGGCCTCGCCGCCGGTGACGACGGTGGCGTAGGACCGGGCGCGCTCGACGAAGCCGGCGACGCGGTCGCGCTGGGCGTGCGAGACGAGCGGACCGAGGTCGGTGGTGGCCGCGAAGGGGTCGCCGAGGCGCACGGTCTCCATCAGCTCCGCGACCCGGGCGACGAAGGCGTCGTGGAGGGGGCGCTGGACGTAGGCGCGGGTGGCGGCCGTGCAGTCCTGGCCCGTGTTGATCAGGGAGGCGGCGACCGCGCCGTGCGCGGCGGCCTCCAGGTCGGCGTCGTCGAACACGAGGAAGGGGGCCTTGCCGCCGAGCTCCAGGTGCAGCCGCTTGACGGTGGCGGTGGCGATCTCGGCGACCCGCTTGCCGACGGCGGTGGAGCCGGTGAAGGAGGTCATGACCACGTCCGGGTGCCCGACCAGGTGCTCGCCGGCGTCGCGCCCGGCGCCGGTGACGATGTTGACCACTCCGTCGGGCAGGCCCGCTTCCTTGGCGGCCTGGGCGAACATCAGCGAGGTCAGCGGGGTCAGCTCGGCGGGCTTGAGGACGATGGTGTTGCCCGCGGCGATGGCCGGGAGGATCTTCCAGGCGGCCATCTGGAGCGGATAGTTCCAGGGCGCGATGGAGCCGACCACCCCGATGGCCTCGCGGCGTACGTAGGAGGTGTGGTCGCCGGAGTACTCGGCGGCCGCCTGTCCCTGGAGGTGGCGCGCGGCCCCCGCGAAGAAGGCGGTGTTGTCGATGGTGCCCGGCACGTCGAACTCGGTCGACAGCTTGACCGGCTTGCCGCACTGCAGGGACTCGGCGTACGCGAAGTCCTCCGCCCGCTCGGCGAGCACGGCGGCCAGCCGGTGCAGCGCGTCCGAACGCTCGCCGGGGGTGGCGCCGGACCAGGCCGGGAAGGCCCTCTTGGCGGCGGCGACGGCCGCGTCGACGTCCGCCGTGCTCGCGAGTTCGTAGGTGAGGACCTCGTCACCGGTGGCCGGATCGACCACGGTGTGTGACCGGCCCGAGGTACCGGACCTGAGCTGTCCGTCGATGTACTGCGTGCCGTCCGCGAAGCGGTCCTTGACCTGGAAGCGGTTGCCCATCACGCTCTCACGCTCTCCGTAGCTACAGTTCGAGCTACAGCTCGAATTGAGTGCCGATCCTGGCAGAGGTGGTGCCCCCGGCCAAGTGATTCCGTTGTTGCCTTTTGATTACGCGACGAAATCGGTCGACCATGTGTCGAGGCACGCCCGAAATCCCGTACGAAGTGTCAGTGGCGACTGTCAGACTCGCGTGCATGGAGATGATCGATGAACTGATCAAGCAGGTCAGCAGCGGTGAACGGGTGAAGTTCCTGCCGTTCTGGGGGCACCGCCCGCGCCCCGACGGGACGCTCGGAGCCAGCTGTCTGAGCCAGTGGTGGCCCTCCGAGTTCACTGTGGGTGACGTCCGGTACGCCACGGCTGAGCACTGGATGATGGCCGGGAAGGCCCGCCTGTTCGAGGACCCGGAAGCGGAACGGGCCGTCCTGGGGGCGCAGACCCCCGCCGAGGCGAAGAAGGCCGGCCGGCTCGTGCGGGGCTTCGACGACGCGACGTGGGAGCGGGAGCGGTTCGCCCTCGTGGTGGAGGGCAGCGTGCACAAGTTCGGCGCCGATCCGGCACTGCGCTCCTACCTCCTGTCCACCGGGAACCGGGTGCTGGTGGAGGCGAGCCCGATGGACCGGATCTGGGGCATCGGGCTGGCGGCCGACGACGACCGCGCCCTGGACCCGGCCCGCTGGCGCGGCCTGAACCTGCTGGGCTTCGCGCTGATGGAGGCGCGGGAGCGGCTGCGGCGGACCGCGGCGTGAGCGTCCGCCGCCGGGTCGCCGCGGTGACCGTCGGGGACGGGGGCGCGATCATGGCGGCGCGGAGGCCGCCGCGGTCCGCGCGGGTCTGAGGGGTACGACGGCGCCCCCGGTCCCCGGCCCGCGTTAATTGCCTGGCGGACGCCGCCGCCCGGCGCCTACCGTGATGCTCGTCCAGGTGCGCAGGCGAGACCTACTTCCACTGCTAATGGGGCGGCCGCGGGTTCGAGTCCCGTCACCGGCTTCGGGCCGGTGTAGCTCAGTCGGTAGAGCACCACGTGGTGTCGCCGCTCTTGATCTCTGGACACCTGTCTCACGCACCTCCCGGTGCGCAGGCTGCGGCTCCTTCCTTCCAAGAAACCAGGCCGCCGCCGCTTCGATCTCGGGAGGCCGCGCGGGGGGATGCCCGGTGCGCAGGCGACGGCTCCTTCGGATCGATCGGTCGCGGGTTCGAGTCCCGCCCGGCTTCGGCCGGTAGCTCAGTCGGCAGAGCAATTGGCAACGCCGTCTCCGACCTTGACCTCGGGCATCCCCGCGTCGCGCCTCCCCCGTACTTCTCTGCTGGATCCGGGGGGATTCACATGGCTCGATTCAACCTGCGCCGGTCCAAGGCGGCTCCCGCCTCCACCGACTCGACCGCACCGACCGCTTCGCCCGCCGCGACCGCCTCGGCCGCTTCGCCCGCCTCGCCCGTCCGCTCCACCGGCCGCCGCGCCCGCACCCACGAGGGCGCTCCCGGCCACGAGCGGGATCCGCGCTCCGAGCTGTTCCTGCTCGCGGTCGCCAACTTCGTGGCGCAGAAGACCTTCTACGAGAGCGGCGAGGAGCGTGACGACCGCTTCGCCGCGCTCGTGCGCCGGCTCGCGGTCGAGGACCCGCAGTGGACCGCGGGCCTGCTGGGCTGGCTCCGCGGTGACGCGAACATGCGGACCGCCTCGCTCGTCGGCGCCGCCGAGTACGTCCGCGCGCGGCTCGACGCGGGCGCCACCGGCGGGCCGTCGAACCGTCAGGTCGTCGACTCCGTCCTGCGGCGCGCGGACGAGCCCGGCGAACTGCTGGCCTACTGGACGTCGGCGTACGGCAGGAACGTGCCCAAGCCCGTCAAGCGCGGCATCGCCGGCGCCGTCCGCCGGCTCTACTCCCCCGCCTCGCTCCTGAAGTACGACACCGCCTCCCGGGGCTACCGCTTCGGCGACGTCCTCAACGTGGTGCACGCCGCGCCCGACCCGGCCAAGCCGTGGCAGGGCGAGCTGTTCCGGCACGCCCTCGACCGGCGCCACCACCCGCAGGACGCACAGGTCCCCGACGGCAGCCGCACCCTCGTCGCCCACCGGGCGCTGATGGAGCTGCCGGTCGCCGAACGGCGCGCCGTGGTCACCGGTCCCGACGGCGCGGACCGGCTCGCCGCGGCCGGCATGACGTGGGAGGCCCTGGCCGGCTGGCTGCAGGGGCCGATGGACGCGGCCGCCTGGGAGGCGGTCATCCCGTCCATGGGCCCGATGGCCCTGCTGCGCAACCTGCGCAACTTCGACGAGGCCGGGGTCTCGGACGCGGTGGCCGCCGGGGTCGCGGAGAGGATCTCCGGGCCGGAGGCCGTCGCCCGCTCCCGGCAGTTCCCCTTCCGCTACCTGGCCGCCTACCGGCACGCCCCCTCGCTGCGCTGGGCCTACCCGCTGGAGCGGGCGCTCGGGCACTCGCTGGCCAACGTCCCGGCCCTGCCCGGCCGGACGCTGGTCCTCGTCGACCGCTCGGGGTCGATGTGGTCCGCGCTGTCGGAGCGCTCCCGGCTCAACCGGGCGGACGCGGCGGCCGTGTTCGGGGCGGCGCTGGCGCTTCGGGCCGCCGAGGCGGACCTGGTGCAGTTCGGCACCTCCAGCCAGGTCGTCGCGTACGCCCGCGGCGAGTCCGTGCTGAAGGTCCTGGAGCGGTTCGGCGACCTCGGCGGCACCAACACGGCGCAGGCCGTGAAGGAGCACTACCGGGGACACGACCGGGTCCTGATCGTCACCGACGAGCAGGCGGTCTCCTACCGGTACGGGGGCGACCCGACGGCCGAGGTGCCGGCCGGGGTGCCGGTGTACACCTGGAACCTGGCCGGCTACCGGGTGGGCCACGCGCCCTCCGGTGCGGACGGCCGGTACACCTTCGGCGGTCTCACCGACGCGGCCTTCCGCATGGTGTCCCTGATCGAGGGCGGCCGGGACGCCGACTGGCCCTGGCTGCCCTGAGGAGCGGCCGCACCGGCGGGGCACCCCCAGGGGCGGCGCCCCGCCGGTCAGACCCGCTCGGAGACCGGGAGGTCCGAGTACGGGCCGTCGTCGCCACCACCGCCGTCCGGTATCCCGGCGAGGACCCCGAAGAACAGCGCCGTGACCACGGCGGCCACGACGATGCCCACCGCGCCCGTGATGACGCCGGCCAGGGCCATCCCGCCGTTGTCCGCCTCGCCCCGGAGGGCCTTGCCGCGGCCCAGGACGCCGAAGACGACGGCGGCGATGCCGAGCGGCAGGCCCACGAAGGCCACGAAGCACCCGAACAGCCCGAGGAGGACGGCCGCGATGCCGAGGACCAGGGCGGTGATGCCGAACCCGTTGCTCGGCGGCCGCCCGTACGGCGACGGCCCGAACGGCGGGTATCCGGCGGAGCCGGAGTGGAACGCGGGGCCGGGGTATCCCGCGTCCCCCGGGTACCCGTAGCCCGGCGCGGCGGGGTGGCCGTATCCGTGCGTCCCCTGGCCGGGCTGCGCGGGATAGCCGTACACGGGCTGCCCGGACGCCCCCGGCCCGGATATCACGGTGTCGGCGGTGGGCGGGGCGTCACCCGGGGTCCCGGCGAGCGTCGGATGGTCATACCCGGACGGCGGCCGCCGCACACCCGGCTCACCCGGCTCACCCGTCACCCCCGGCGCGCCTGCCGGACCGGCCGCTCCCGCGGGCGGGTCCTGCGTCTTGCCCAGGTCGACCGCCGGCCGCTCGGGCGGCGCCCACGGGCCCCTCGGATCCTGGCTGTTCCCGGTCATACGGCACCCCCCTCTCGTGCATCCATGCTATGCGCTGCCACCGACAGTCACCGGGCTGCCTACGATGAACGCCGAACTGCCCGCACCCGCGTCCCACCGGAGGCACCCTCATGACCGACCTGCACCCCTTCATCGCGGGGCTGCCCAAGGCGGAACTCCACGTCCACCACGTCGGCTCGGCATCCCCGCGCATCGTGGCGGAGCTCGCGTCCCGGCACCCCGACTCGAAGGTCCCCACCGACCCCGAGGCCCTCGCCGACTACTTCACGTTCACCGACTTCGCGCACTTCATCGAGGTGTACCTGTCGGTCGTCGACCTGGTCCGCACCCCCGACGACGTACGGACCCTCACCTTCGAGGTCGCCCGTGACATGGCCCGGCAGAACATCCGCTACGCCGAGCTGACCATCACCCCGTACTCCTCCACGCGCCGCGGCATCGAGGAGAAGGCGTTCATGGAGGCCATCGAGGACGCCCGCAGGGCGGCCGAGACCGAGCTCGGCGTCATCCTGCGCTGGTGCTTCGACATCCCCGGCGAAGCCGGCCTGGAGGCCGCAGCCGAGACCACCCGCCTCGCCGTCGACCTGCGCCCCGAGGGCCTGGTCTCCTTCGGCCTCGGCGGCCCCGAGATCGGCGTCCCGCGCCCGCAGTTCAAGCCGTACTTCGACCGGGCGCGCGCCGCCGGCCTGCACAGCGTCCCGCACGCCGGCGAGACCACCGGCCCGGAGACCGTCTGGGACGCCATCCGCGAACTGGGCGCCGAGCGCATCGGGCACGGCACCAGCGCCGCCCGGGACCCGGAGCTCCTCGCCTACCTCGCCGAGCACCGGATCGCGCTGGAGGTCTGCCCGACGTCCAACATCGCCACCCGCGCCGTGACCGACCTCGACCTCCACCCGGTCAAGGAGATGGTCGCGGCGGGCGTGCTCGTCACCATCAACAGCGACGACCCGCCGATGTTCGGGTCCGACCTCAATAACGAGTACGCGGTGGCCGCCCGCCTCCTCGGCCTCGACGAGCGCGGTCTCGCGCGGCTCGCGAAGAACGCCGTCGAGGTCTCCTTCCTGGACCCGGCCGGGAAGGCGAGGCTCACCGCGGAGATCGACACGTACACCGACGGGTGGCTCGCGCCCTGAAGTCCCCCTGAGAATGGGGCCATGCGCACCCTGACTGCCGTCGGCCACCGCGGCGATCCCTACCGTGTCCGTGAGAACACCCTTCCGTCGATCCGCTCCGCCTTCGCCCGCGGGGCGGACGCGGTCGAGATCGACGTACGGCTGACCCGCGACGGGGTGCCGGTCCTGCTCCACGACGAGACGCTCCAGCGGCTGTGGGGCCACGACGTGCGGCTCGACGCCGTCACGGCCCCGCAGCTCAAGGAGCTGGCGGGGGGCGGGATCCCGACCCTGCGCGAGGCGCTGATGGCGGCGGGCGCGGGCCGGGTGATGATCGACCTGCCCGGCGCGTCCACGGCGGCGGTGCGCACCGTCGTGGACCTGGTCCGCGCGTGCGGGGCGCGGGACCGGACGTACTACTGCGCGGGGCCCCGCAGCATGCTGGCGGTCCGCGCCGCCGATCCGGGCGCGGAGATCGCGCTGACCTGGACCACGCTGTCGCCGCCGCGGCGGGTGCTGACGGACGCGGTGCGCCCGCGCTGGCTCAACTACCGCTTCGGGCTGGTGAGCCGGGAGCTGTGCGACGCGCTCCACCGGGACGGGCTGCTCGTCTCGGCCTGGACGGCGGACACGAAGCGGACGATGCGCTCCCTCGTCGCCGCCGGGGTGGACTCGGTGACCACGAACCGGCTGGACGCGCTGGCGGAGGTGCGCGCCGGGTTCGGCCGGTGAAGCGCCGGCCCGTCGGGCGCCCGCTGCCCGCGGGTCCCCGGTGGCCCTCGGCATCGTGGTGACGGCGTTCGCCGGGCAACCGCCGCGTCAGGTGGCCGGTACGGCTTCCAGCCGCCTGATCGTGCGGCGCAGGACCAGCAGCGGGATCACCCCGAAGACGCCGAAGGAGATGTCGATGAGCGACCACCCGAAGGGGATCCCGCGGATCGGGCCGCAGATCAGGGCCAGCGGGACGACTCCGGCACAGGCGATCATGCCGGCTTCGACGATCCAGATGTTGCGGACGGGGTCGCGGTAGACCCCGTAGAAGAAGACGGCGATGACGAGGTGGGCGAAGGCGAGCCAGTCGTTGCCGTAGAGCAGGAAGGGGTACTCGGCGTCGGCCCGGTCCAGTCCGTCGCCCACCCTTCGCAGCCACGCGTTGTCCACCAGGGAGTTGCCGAGGCGGACCTCGCTGACCAGGGGGAACGCGGTGAGCCCGCTGATGACGAGGCAGACGAGGAACAGGACCAGCCAGGCACGGATACGCCGTTGAAGGGCGCTTCTCTCGCTCATGGAAGGAACCCTACCCACTTTTCTGAACACGTTCAGCACAATCTCTGAACATGTTCAGTTCTTCTCGGCGCGGGCCCGCTCCCCCGTCAGAGCCCGACGATCGCGTTCCAGCGCTTGGCGAGGGACCGGCGCTCGACGGAGGAGATGTCCCGGGCGACGACGAGGCGCCCCCGCATCTCGTCGTCGGGGAAGATCAGCGGGTTCTCGGCCAGTGCGGCGGTCTCCTCGTCGTCCGAGGCGGCCAGGACCTCGCGGGCGGCCGGGACCGGGCAGACGTAGTTGACGGAGGCGGCCAGCTCCGCGGCCACCTCCGGGGAGTAGTAGTAGTCGATCAGGGCCTCGGCGTTCGCCTTGTGCCGGGCCAGGTTGGGGACGAGCAGGCTCTCCGCCCACAGTTCGGCCCCCTCCTCGGGGACCACGAACTCGATGTCGGGGTTGTCGGCCTGGAGCTGGATGGCGTCGCCGGAGTAGGCCTGGCAGGCGAGCACGTCGCCCTTGCTGAGGTCGGAGGTGTAGTCGTTGCCGGTGAAGCGGCGGATGTGCCTCTTCTTGACCATGCTCTCGACCTGGTCGCACATCCGGTGGAAGTCGGTCTCGGTCCAGGCGGTGACGTCCACCCCGTTGCCCTGCATCAGCAGGGCGAAGGACTCGTCGAGGCCGGAGAAGAGGGTGACCTTCCCCGCCAGGTCGGGCCGCCACAGATCCTTGACGGACTTGATCTCCCGGCCCAGGGCCTTGCGGTTGTAGGCGATGCCGGTGATCCCCGACTGCCAGGGGACCGTGTGCAGCCGGCCGTCGTCGAAGGCGGGGGAACGCAGCTGCGGGTCGAGGTGCCGGGCCACGTTGGGCTGGGCCGAGCGGTCCATCTTCTGGGCCCAGCCCAGGTGAACGAAGCGGGCGGCCATCCAGTCGCTGACCACGACCAGGTCGTGGCCGGTCTCCTGGCGGTTCATGAGGGCCGGGCTGATCTTGCCGAAGAACTCGTCGTTGTCGTTGATCTCCTCGGTGTACCGGACCTCGATGCCGGACCGCTCCGAGAAGGTCTCCAGGGTCGGACGGCGCGTCTCGTCCTCTTCGTCGGTGTCGATGTAGAGCGGCCAGTTGGAGAAGGACACGCTCTGGTCCGGCTCGGACCGGTCGGGACCCTGCCGCCGGCCCTCGGGAACGTAGGCGGCGGGCACACCGCAGCCGGCGACCGCGGCCAGCAGACCCGTGGCACCGAGGCCGCGCAGCGCCGCGCGGCGGGAGAAGGCGAGTTCAGGCATGGGCACAGCCTCGGGGAACGCGAGGGGGCGGACAATAGACATGGTGTCTACTGCCCGCCCCATCAACGCTGTGCTGTGACCGATGCGGCCGCTCAGGCGTCGAGCGAGGTCATCACGTGCTTGATGCGCGTGTAGTCCTCGAAGCCGTAGGCGGAGAGGTCCTTGCCGTAGCCGGACTTCTTGAAGCCGCCGTGCGGCATCTCGGCGACGAGCGGGATGTGGGTGTTGATCCACACGCAGCCGAAGTCGAGGTTCTTGGACATCCGCATCGCACGGCCGTGGTCCTTGGTCCACACGGAGGAGGCGAGGGCGAACTCGACGCCGTTCGCGTACTCCACGGCCTGCGCCTCGTCGGTGAAGGACTGGACGGTGATGACGGGGCCGAAGACCTCGTGCTGGATGATCTCGTCGTCCTGCTTGAGGCCGGAGACCACGGTCGGGGCGTAGAAGTAGCCCTTCTCGCCGACCTGGTGGCCGCCCGCCTCGACCTTGGCGTGCGCGGGGAGGCGCTCGATGAAGCCCGCGACCTGCTTCAGCTGGTTCGGGTTGTTCAGCGCGCCGTACAGCACGTCCTCGTCGTCCGGCAGGCCCGTCTTGGTGTCGGCGGCGGCCTTGGCCAGCGCGGTCACGAACTCGTCGTGGATCGACTCGTGCACGAGCACGCGACAGGCGGCCGTACAGTCCTGGCCCGCGTTGAAG
The DNA here is from genome assembly GCF_040296725.1 of Streptomyces sp. NPDC002044. Classification (NCBI taxonomy): domain Bacteria; kingdom Bacillati; phylum Actinomycetota; class Actinomycetes; order Kitasatosporales; family Streptomycetaceae; genus Streptomyces; species Streptomyces sp. NPDC002044. The sequence continues at coordinate 80,931 of NZ_JBEOXU010000001.1, read as the reverse complement.
TAGCCCGCGACCGCGATGTCCTCGACGGCCTTGGCGAGGTCGGCGTCCGCGAAGACCACCGCGGGGGCCTTGCCGCCCAGCTCCAGGTGGACGCGCTTGACGTCTTTGGAGGCGCTCTCGGCGACCTGCATGCCCGCGCGCACGGAACCGGTGATGGAGGCCATCGCCGGGGTGCGGTGCTCCACCATGGCCCGGCCGGTCTCGCGGTCGCCGCAGACGACGTTGAACACGCCCTTGGGCAGCACCGAGTCGATGATCTCCGCCATCAGGACGGTGGAGGCGGGGGTGGTGTCCGAGGGCTTGAGGACCACGGTGTTGCCCGCGGCGATGGCCGGGGCGAACTTCCACACGGCCATCATCATCGGGTAGTTCCACGGCGCGACCTGGGCGCAGACGCCGACCGGCTCGCGGCGGACGATCGAGGTCATCCCCTCCATGTACTCGCCGGCCGAGCGGCCCTCGAGCAGGCGGGCGGCGCCGGCGAAGAAGCGGATCTGGTCCACCATCGGCGGCAGCTCCTCGCTGGCCGTGAGGCCCAGCGGCTTGCCGGTGTTCTCCGATTCGGCGGCGACGAGCTCGTCGGCGCGCGCCTCGAAGGCGTCCGCGATCTTCAGCAGCGCCTTCTGCCGCTCCGACGGGGTGGTGTCGCGCCAGCCCGGGAAGGCGGCCGCGGCGGCGGCCATGGCCGCGTCGACGTCGGCCTGGCCCGAGAGCGGGGCGGTGGCGTACGCCTCGCCGGTGGCGGGGTTGACCACCTCGGTGGTCCGGCCGTCGGCGGCGTCCTTGAACTCCCCGCCGATGTAGTTGCGCAGACGACGCAGTTCGGTGGTCACTACAGCCACACTCCTGATCACATGTCCAACGATTGAGACGAATCCCAAGCCTAGCTCTTCGGCGGAGGCTTTCGACAGGCCCGTAGGCCACGAACTACGAAATCGGTGAGATCCGAGTCGTCAAACAACGGATTTCATCGATTCCGTCTTGCGGAACAGACGACTCCTCGTGCAGAGTGAGGTCGTGGTCAGTCGAAGCGCAGATTCCAGGAACAGACAACCGTCCCCTTCGGTCGATGCTGTGTCCCTGGCGATCATCGAGCAACTGCAGGAGGACGGGCGCCGTCCCTACGCAGCGATCGGCAAGGCCGTCGGCCTGTCGGAAGCGGCTGTGCGCCAGCGCGTGCAGAAGCTGCTCGACCAGGGCGTCATGCAGATCGTCGCCGTCACCGACCCGCTCACCGTGGGGCTCAGGCGCCAGGCGATGGTCGGGATCAACGTCGAGGGAGACCTCGACCCCGTGGCCGACGCCCTGGCGGCGATGGCCGAGTGCGAGTACGTGGTGATGACCGCGGGATCGTTCGACCTGATGGTGGAGATCGTCTGCGAGGACGACGACCACCTGCTCGAGACGATCAACAAGAAGATCCGCGCGCTCCCCGGCGTGCGATCAACCGAAAGCTTCGTTTACCTGAAGCTGAAGAAGCAGACCTACATGTGGGGAACCCGATAACCGTGAGCCAGGACCTCTCCAAGACCGCGTACGACCACCTGTGGATGCACTTCACCCGCATGTCGTCCTACGAGAACGCACCCGTCCCCACCATCGTCCGCGGTGAGGGCACGTACATCTGGGACGACAAGGGCAAGCGCTACCTCGACGGTCTCGCCGGACTGTTCGTGGTCAACGCCGGTCACGGCCGCAAGGAACTGGCCGAGGTCGCCTACAAGCAGGCCCAGGAACTCGCGTTCTTCCCCATCTGGTCGTACGCGCACCCCAAGGCCGTGGAGCTCGCCGAGCGCCTCGCCCACTACGCCCCGGGCGACCTGAACAAGGTCTTCTTCACCACCGGTGGCGGCGAGGCCGTCGAGACCGCGTGGAAGCTCGCGAAGCAGTACTTCAAGCTTCAGGGCAAGCACACCAAGTACAAGGTCATCTCGCGTGCGGTCGCCTACCACGGCACCCCGCAGGGCGCCCTGTCCATCACGGGCCTCCCGGCCCTGAAGGCCCCCTTCGAGCCGCTGGTCCCCGGCGCGCACAAGGTGGTCAACACCAACATCTACCGCGCCCCGATCTACGGCGACGACCCCGAGGCCTACGGCCGCTGGTGCGCCGACCAGATCGAGCAGGAGATCCTCTTCGAGGGCGCCGACACCGTCGCGGCCGTCTTCCTGGAGCCGGTGCAGAACGCCGGCGGCTGCTTCCCGCCGCCGCCCGGGTACTTCCAGCGGGTCCGCGAGATCTGCGACGAGTACGACGTGCTGCTCGTCTCCGACGAGACGATCTGCGCCTTCGGCCGCCTCGGCACCATGTTCGCCTGCGACAAGTTCGACTACGTCCCGGACATGATCACCTGTGCCAAGGGCATGACGTCGGGCTACTCCCCGATCGGCGCCTGCATCATCTCGGACCGCCTCGCGGAGCCGTTCTACAAGGGTGACAACACCTTCCTGCACGGCTACACCTTCGGCGGCCACCCGGTCTCCTCGGCGGTCGCGCTGGCCAACCTCGACATCTTCGACAAGGAGGGCCTCAACCAGCACGTGCTGGACAACGAGGACGCCTTCTTCTCGACGCTGAAGAAGCTGCACGACCTGCCGATCGTCGGCGACGTCCGCGGCAACGGCTACTTCTACGGCATCGAGCTCGTCAAGGACAAGAGCACCAAGGAGTCCTTCACGGACGAGGAGACGGAGCGCGTGCTCTACGGCTTCCTCTCCAAGGCGCTCTTCGAGAACGGCCTGTACTGCCGGGCCGACGACCGCGGCGACCCGGTCATCCAGCTGGCCCCGCCGCTGATCGCGGACCAGGGCACCTTCGACGAGATCGAAGGCATCCTGCGCTCGGTGCTCACCGAAGCCTGGACCAAGCTCTAAAACGTCCGGCCACACGGCCCGGATCCCTCCGTTCGAGTGAGAACGAAGGGGTCCGGGCCGTGTGCTGTCCGCCGACAAGACGTTCATCTCTTTACATCTCTTTACGGCGCCAGTGACCGATCGGCCTCCGGCTTCGTTCCCCCGTCCGGGGGAGCCGGGCTGGTCCAGTCCCGATCCGCAGTCGAACCGAAGAGGTGTACGCCATGGTGGCCCCACCGGACAACGATGTGCTCTGGGCACGCTCCCTGCACTACTCCCACAGCGGCTCCCCCGGCCTCATCGGCGTCTCCGTCGGAGTCCGCCAGGGCGAGATCCTGGCCGTCACCGGCCCCCGCGGCAGCGGCAAGACCACGCTGCTGCGCTGCCTCTCCGGGCAGCTGGCTCCCGAGCAGGGCGAGGTCTGGTTCAACAGCCTCCCCGTGCACACCCTGGGCGAGCCGGCCCGCGAGCGGATGCGCCGCGACCGGTTCGGCTGGATCGGGCCCGAGCCCGCGCTGCTGCCCGAGCTGAAGGTGTGGGAGAACGCGGCTCTGCCGCTGCTCCTCACCGGCGCCTCCCACCGCACCGCGAAACACGCCGCCTGCGCCTGGCTGGAGCGCCTCGACATCGGCGCCTTCGCCGGCAAGCGGCCCTCCGCCCTGACCCGGGCCGAGTGCCAGCGCGTCGCCCTGGCCCGGGCGCTGGTCGGCGAGCCCGCGGTGCTGTTCGCCGACGAGCCGACCGCCCCGCTGCACCGCGCCGAGCGGACCCTGCTGCTCCGTACGCTGACCACCGCCGCCCGGTCCCACGAGATCACCGTGGTGCTCGCCACCCATGACGAGGAGACCGCGGCCGCCGCCGACCGCCGCCTCGCCCTCCTCGACGGCCGGTCCGCCGAGACCGCCGAGGCAGCCGACGCCGCCGCCCAGGTGACCGAGGCCGCCCCCGACTCCCCCGGCTCCCCCGCCGCCGACACCACGGAGGACCAGGCCGCGTGCTCGCTCTCCGCCTAGCCCGTGGCTCCCGGCCGCTCGTCCAGCTGCGCCGGCTGCTCGTCGCCGCCGCCGCGGCCGGCACCGGGTTCCTGCTGCTGTACGTGCTCGCCGAAGCCCTGGAACGGCCCGCCGGATCGTTCCCCCGGCTGCTGTGGGCCCTGGTCCCGCTGGCCGCCACCGTCCAGTTCGCCGTGGCCGTGGCCCGTACCGACCCGGCGACCCGCCCCCGGGAGGGACTGGACGCCGCCGGGCTGGGGCCCGTACGGCTCACCCTGGTCGCGGCGATCTCCACCGCCGTCTCGTGCACCCTGGGCAGCGCGCTCGCCCTGGCCGTCTTCCTCCACCTGCGCGGGGACCTGGCCGGGCTGCCCTTCGACGGCGCCGGGGCCCGGCTGCTCCACGCCGACCGGCCGCTGCCCGTCGCCGCGGCCCTGACCCTGCTGGCCCTGGTACCGCTGGCCGCGTCGGCCGCGACCGCCGTCCTGCTGCGCCCGCGCACCCCGCTGGCCCCGCAGACCGGGCTGCCCTGGGGCATCACCCTCACCGCCTGCGGGCTCGCCACCCAGGCGTACGCCGGCCGCGGCGGACCCGGCATGCTGGCCGGCTGGTCACTGACCGCGATCGGGCTCGCCCTCGCGGGGCCCGGTCTGGCCTACGCCTGCGGCACGCTGGTGCAGGCCGTACGCCCCGGCGCGCTGCGGCTGCTCGCCGGCCGGGCGCTCCAGGAGGAGGCCCCCCGGCTGGGGCCGCCACTGGGCGTGCTGTGCGCGGTCGGCGCGGGCGCCCTGACCGCGCTGGCGCTGCGCGACCGGGGCGGGCTGCTCGTGCCGCTCGGCCCGCTGACCGGGCCGGCCGCGGTTCTGGTCGTGCTGTGCGCCGCCGCGACCCTTCTCACATCGGCGGTGGAGGCACGCCGGTCCAGGGGCCCCGGCCGCGAGGCCCTGCTCGCCCTCGGCGCTCCGGCCAAGGTCCTCCGTACGGCGGCGAGTTTGCGGGCCACGGCCCTCGTCGCGGTCTGCCTGCCGCTCAGCTGGGGTGTGGCGCAGCTGACGTCGATGGCATTGACCCGCTGACGCGGGCAGCCCTTAGTGTGGGCCGAATGGTCAACGCAGACATCGAGATCGAGACGCTCGACGAATTCGACCGGGTCGCCGCCCGGGGCTCGCTGAGCGGCTACCGGATCCAGTCCGTCAACCTGCTGGAGCGGACGTTCGCCCTGCTGGCCGCCGACACCTCGGCGGCCGTGTTCCTGGGCTGCGCGATGGAGCCCGACGCCTCGGCGAAGGTCCGCGCGGACGGGGCCCTGGTCTACCCGCCCGTCCCGGACCTGCCGTTCAACCCCTACCGCGGCCTGCTCTACACACCGGACGAGCTGTTCGCCGGTCTGCCCTCCGGCTACGAGGCCACCCCGGACGCCCTGGCGTACGAGTGGTTCCAGGAGACCAAGGCGGACGGCGACGTCTTCTCCTCGATGCTGCGCTCGATCCACGACGACGCGGTCTCCGACGCCCTCGACGAGCACCTCGCGGGCGCCCGGGTCGTCGGCGTCATGGGCGGCCACGCCATGTCCCGCGGCGGCAGGGACTACCGCGGTGCGGCCGAGCTCGGCCGGACGCTGGCCCGGTCCGGCCTCACGGTGGCCACCGGCGGCGGCCCCGGCGCGATGGAGGCCGCGAACCTGGGCGCCTACCTGGCCCCGGCGCCGGACGAGGCGCTCCCGGAGGCCCTGGAGCTGCTGTCGAAGGCGCCGTCCTTCACCCCGTCGGTGTCCGACTGGGCCGGGGCGGCCTTCGCCGTACGGGACCGCTGGCCCGGCGGCGGCGACTCGGTGGGCATCCCCACCTGGTTCTACGGGCACGAGCCGCCGAACGCGTTCGCCGGGCACGTCGCGAAGTACTTCGCGAACGCCACCCGGGAGGACGGTCTGCTGGCCCGGTCCACCGCGGGTGTGGTCTTCCTTCCGGGCGCGGCGGGCACCGTCCAGGAGGTCTTCGACAACGCGACGCCCAACTACTACGCGTCGCGGGGCGAGCCGACCCCGATGGTCCTGGTCGACCGTGCGCACTGGACCGAGCGCCTCCCGGTGTGGCCGCTGCTGCGGGCGCTGGCGCGCGGCCGCTCGATGGAGTCCCGGATCGCGCTGGTGGACTCGGTCGACGAGGTCCCGGCGGCGCTCGCGTCAATGCGCTGAACCCGGGAGGCAACTTCCCGGCCCGTTCTGACGTCTGGCAGTGGTACAGCGAAACCTGCCAGACGTGAACGGAGCCTTCGGGTGCTCATAGGCCTGCTGACCGCCGTCGCGGCGTCCATCTGTTACGGCACGGGATCCGTCCTGCAAGCCGTCGGATCGCGCCGCGCCGCCCGGATGTCCCCGGCCGCGGCCGGGGTGACCGCGCACGGCGGACCCAATCTGTCGTCCACCGCGAAAGCCGCGATGACCTGGGAGTTCATCGTCGGCACCATCCTGGACTTCGTGGGCTTCGGGCTCGGCGCGCTGGCGGCCCGGATGCTCCCGCTGTTCCTCTCCCAGACGGTGATCAGCGCCAACCTGGTGGTCACCGCCGTCCTGAGCGTGAAGATGCTCGGCATCCGGCTGACCCGCAAGGAGTGGACCTCCATCGGTGTCGTCTGCGCGGCGCTGGTCCTGCTGGCGACGGCGGCCGGCCACGAGGGCGGCCATCACGCCCCGATGTCCACCCACTGGTGGCTGCTGGGGATCACCCTGGTGCTGATGGTGGGCGGTACCGTCGCCGTACGCCTCCTCGGCGGCGGGGCCGCGATCCTGGCCGGTCTGCTGTCGGGCCTCGGCTTCGGCGCGCTCGGCGTCGGCGTGCGGATCCTGGACGGGATCGACCCCTTCGACCTGGGCACTCTGCTGTCCGACCCGGCCCTCTACGCGATCCTGGCGGCGGGCTTCGGCGGCATGTACCTGCACACGGTCGCCCTGCAGATCGGCTCGGTCAACGGCGCGACCGCCGCCCTGGTCGTCGGCGAGACGGTGCTGCCGGGCGCGATCGGGGTGCTCTGGCTCGGCGATGCCTCCCGGCCTGGCCTGGGCTGGCTGGCCGTCCTCGGCTTCGTCCTGGCGGTGGCCGGCGCGGTGGCGGTCGCCTGGTACGGCAAGCACGAGGCCGCCGAGGAGGAGGTCGAACCCCCGGTCCCGGCGGCGGTGGCGTAGCCGGCCCCCTCGGACCGCTCCTCACCCGTGCGGCCGCCTCCTGGTGGCGGCCGCACGGGGTCTGCCGCTTGCTGGACGGGGGAGAGAGCGAGGGGTCCATGGAGACCAGCGGCGCGCGTCTGCGCACCCCCCGGGCCGCCGGAACGGCCGGCATCGCCTTCGCGGTGCTGCTCGGAGCGGCGATCGTCCTGATGCGGATCGCCATCCCGTCGGCCGACGGAGCCGACGCGGCCGTCGATTCCGGCGACCGCTGGGCGGTGCGGACGGCTCTGGAGATCGTCCCGTTCGCCGGGATCTTCTTCCTCTGGTTCATGGGCGCCCTGCACGCGCACGCCGGGGAGGCCGAGGACCGGTTCGTGTCCACCGTCTTCCTGGGCAGCGGCATCGTCTTCGTCGCCACGCTGTTCGTCGCCGCCGCCGCGGCCGGCACCGTGCTCCAGGAGGGCACGGACACCGTCTTCGGCCGCCATTACGCCTACACGGTCCTGACGACGTACTCGATGCGGATGGCCGCCGTGTTCGTCTTCGCGACCTCGACGATCGGCCGCCGCCTCGGGATCTTCCCGCGCCCGCTGGCGCTGCTGGGCTACGTCACGGGCCTGGTGCTGCTCGTCGTGGGCTCCGGGATGCCCTGGTCCGAACTGATCCTTCCGGCATGGGCCCTGGTCGTGGGCCTGCACATCGTGCGGGTCGGCATCCGGTAGCGCGCTCCGTCCCCCTCGCGCATGCTGAGGAGGAGAAGAGATCACTCGGGGTACCGGTCCACGGAAGGGCTGATGACTCATGAGGCTCGTCGTCGACCTCAACCGCTGCCAGGGATACGCCCAGTGCGCGTTCCTCGCTCCCGACGTGTTCGCCATGCACGGCGACGAGTCGCTGCTGTACAACCCCGAGGCGCCGGAGGAGCACCGCGAGGACGTCGCGCGCGCCGTCGCCGCCTGCCCGGTCGGGGCGATCCTCGTCGAGGCGGACTCCGCGGACCCCGCGGACCCCACGGACCCTGCGGACCCCGCAGCCGCCCGTTCCGCCCGCGTGCCGGTCTCCGGAGGCGCGCGGTGAGCGCTGACAGAACCCTGGAACACCTCAAGCGCGACGGCCGCATCGTGGTCGTCGGCGCCTCCCTCGCCGGCCTGCGGGCCGCCGAGACCATGCGGGAGAAGGGCTTCACCGGGTCGCTGACGATGATCGGCGACGAGCCGTACGAGCCGTACGACCGGCCCCCGCTGTCCAAGCAGGTCCTCCTCGGCAAGGCGACCGCGGAGCACACCGCGCTCCCCCGCCGCCGGGACATCGACGCCGAGTGGCGGCTCGGGGTCCCGGCCACCGGCCTGGACATGGCGGCGCGCCGGGTCCGGCTCGGCAACGGCGACGAGGTGGAGTACGACCGGCTGCTGATCGCCACCGGGGTACGGGCACGGCCCTGGCCGAACGAGGAGGAGGGCGCCCTCGGCGGGGTCTTCGTCCTGCGCACCCGTGACGACGGCGCCGCCCTGGAACGCGCCCTGTCAGCCGGCCCCCGCCGGGTCCTGGTCATCGGGGCCGGCTTCACCGGCTCCGAGATCGCGTCCGCCTGCCGGGAGCGCGGCCTGCCCGTGACCGTCGCCGAACGGGGCGCCGCGCCCCTGGTCGGCGCGCTCGGCGGGGTCATCGGCGAGGTCGCGGCCGAGATGCACCACGAGAACGGCGTCGACCTGCGCACCGGGGTGATGGTCACCGGTCTGGAGGGCGACCCCTCCGGGCACGTCCGCGGCGCCCACCTCTCCGACGGGGAGACGATCGAGGCCGACGTGGTCGTGGTCTCCCTCGGCGCCCAGCGCAACACCGAGTGGCTCTCCGGGTCGGGCCTGGGCGCCGGTCCGCGGGGCATCGCCTGCGACGCGGGCTGCCGCGCCTTCGACGTCCGGGGCATCGTCACCGACGACATCTTCGTGGCCGGTGACGTGGCACGCTCCCCGCACGCGCTCTTCGGGTACCAGTTCCTGTCGCTGGAGCACTGGGGCAACGCGGTCGCCCAGGCCGAGACTGCGGCGCACAACATGCTCAGCGAGAGCGCCGACCGCCTCCCGCACCTGTGGGTGCCGGGGTTCTGGTCCTCGCAGTTCGGCGTGAACATCAAGTCCGTCGGGGTGCCCCCGATGGGCACCGAGATCATGATCACGCAGGGTTCCCGCGAGGAGCGCCGCTTCGCCGCCGTGTACGGCTACCAGGGCCGCGTGATCGCCGCGGTGACCTTCGACAACTGCCGCTGGCTGCCCTTCTACCAGCAGCAGATCGAGACGGGGGCGCCCTTCCCGGTGCCGTTCGAGACCATGGACCGCAGGCCGGAGGGTCACAAGCCGGTGTCCGCGGACTTCCCCGACCCCTCCGTGCCCACCCACGGGCCGACCATCACCCTCAGCGGCTACTCGCCGGCCGACCGGAAGATGACGTTCATCCCCGCGCACCACTGACCCCGGCGCGCCCTCCTCCGAGGACCCACGAGGACCTGTCATGAGCCAAGCCATCCTGCGGCAGATCATCGACTACGCGCACCGCGCCGATCCGTATCCGCTGTACGAGGAGCTCCGCAAGACGCCGGTGTCCCACGAGGGCGACGGCCCGTACGTCATCAGCACGTACTACGAGATCCAGAGCCTCCTGCACGACCCCCGCATCAGCTCCGACTCCCGCAACCTGAAGCAGTCGGGCGACGACCCGCTGGGGCAGGGGGCGCAGGAGGAGACGGCGCTGCCCCCGTCCTTCCTCAAGCTCGACCCGCCGGACCACGACCGGCTGCGGCGCATGACGAACCGCCCGTTCGGCCCGCCGCACTCCCCGCACAAGGTCCACGACATGCGCGGGGAGCTGGAGGGACTCGTCACCGGCCTGATCGACCGCATCGCCGCCACCGGCTCGTTCGGCCAGGTGGACCTGGTCGACCAGTTCGCCTACCCGTTCCCGGTCTCCGTCATCTGCCGGCTGCTGGGGGTGCCGCCCGAGGACGAGCCGCGGTTCCACGTCTGGGCGGAGGCCATCGCCGCGAGCCTGGACCCCGACCCCGACGCGGACCCCTCCGAGCGCGGCAAGAGCTCGACGGACGCCCGGATGGAACTCGGCATGTACCTCGCCGGGCTGATCGAGGAGCGCCGCAAGAACCCGGGCGACGACATGCTGTCCCAGCTGGCGACCGCGGACGGCCCGGACGGGTCCATGACCACGATGGAGGCGCTGAGCACCTCGGCGCTGCTGCTGATCGCGGGCCACGAGACCACGGTCAACCTCATCACCAACGGCATGCTGACCCTGCTGCGCCACCCGGAGGTGCTGGCCCGGCTGCGCGAGGACCCGGCCCTGTCCGTCCCCATCGTCGAGGAACTGCTGCGCTTCGAGCCGCCGGTGCAGCTGATCCCGCACCGCACCACGCTCGCGGACATCGAGGTGGCCGGCGTCTCCATCCCCAAGGGCGCGTCCCTGTGGCTGGTCCTGGCCTCCGGGAACCGGGACCCGAAGCGGTTCCCGGACCCGGACCGCTTCGACCCGGACCGCGAGGACATCCAGCACCTCGGCCTCGGCAGCGGCATCCACAGCTGCTTCGGTGCCCCGCTGGCCCGGCAGGAGGCCCAGCTGGCCCTGAGCGAGCTGGCCCGCCGGCTGGAGAACCCGCGCCTGCTTCAGGACCCGCCCCCGTACCGCCAGAACGCGGTCCTGCGCGGACCGCGCCATCTGCCGATCGCCTGCGACGGCATCCGCCCCTGAGGAGCGGCGCCGGCCGCCGGCGGCCCGCTCAGGCCGCCGGCAGGACGACCACCTCAGCCGGGGCGAAGGCCACCGTGACGCGGTCGCCCACGGCGGGGGCCCCGGCCAGGCCGCACTCCGCCTCCAGCGGCGGCCCGGCCTCCGGGCGCAGCAGCAGCGCGACGTGCGTGCCGCGGAACGTACGGGACTCCACCGCGCACCGCAGGCCGTCGTCCGTCAGCAGGACCCCGGCCGGGCGGATCAGGACCAGCCGCTCCCCTTCCGGCGAGCCGTCCGGTACGGGCACCTTGCCCCAGGGGGTGGCGGCGACGCCCGCGGACACCGTCGCCGGCGCCACGTTCTCGAAGCCGAGGAAGCGCGCCACGAACTCCGAGGCGGGCCGCTGCCACACCTCCAGCGGGGTCCCCGCCTGCGCGATCCGCCCGTCCCGCATCACCACGACGCGGTCGGCCAGCGCGAACGCCTCCCCCTGGTCGTGCGTGACGGCGAGCACCGTCGTCCCGAGCCGGGAGAACAGCCCCTGGAGCTCCACCACGAGCCGCTCCCGCAGCCCCCGGTCCAGCTGCCCCAGCGGCTCGTCCAGCATCAGCAGCCTCGGCGACGGCGCCAGCGCCCGGGCCAACGCGACCCGCTGCTGTTCGCCGCCCGACAGCGAGGCGACCGCGCGGCCCCCCGCACCGGGAAGCCCGACCAGCTCCAGCAGCTCCGCGACCCGCTCCGCGCTCTCCTGGCGGCCGGAGCCGCGCATCCGCAGGCCGAAGGCGACGTTCCCGCCGACGTCCCGGTGCGGGAAGAGCTGGTGGTCCTGGAACATCAGGCCCACCCCCCGCCGGTGTACGGGCACGCCCGCCTGGTCGGCGCCGTCCAGCAGCACCCGGCCCGCCGAGACCCGCTGGAGTCCCGCGACGACCCGCAGCAGGGTGGACTTCCCGCTGCCGCTCGGCCCCAGCACGCACACGGTCTCGTGCTCGGCGACCGAGAGGTCCACGCAGTCCACGACCGCGCGCTCGCCGAAGCGGACCGACACCCCGTCCAGCTGAAGCAGTGTCATCAGAACTCTCCGGAGGTCTTGTCGGGCCGCAGTCGCTCCAGCACCAGCAGGGACACCGCGCACACCAGCATCAGGATCGTGCTCAGGGCCATCGCCTGCCCGTAGTTCAGCTCGCCGGCCCGCCCCAGCAGCCGCGCCACGGCCACCGGGAGCGTCGGCTCGTCCGGCCGCGCGATGAACACGGTCGCCCCGAACTCCCCCAGCGAGACCGCGAAGGCGAAGCCCGCCGCGATCAGCAGCGCCCGCCGCACCAGCGGCAGGTCCACCTCCCGCCAGGCCCGCAGCGGGGACGCGCCGAGGACGGCGGCCGCCTCCCGCAGCCGCCCGTCCACGGCCCGCAGCACCGGCAGCATGGTCCGTACGACGAACGGCACGCCGACCAGCGCCTGCGCCAGCGGCACCAGGATCCACGAGGTCCGCAGGTCCAGCGGCGGCTCGTCCAGGGTGATCAGGAAGCCGAAGCCCACCGTCACGGCGGACACCCCGAGCGGCAGCATCAGCAGCGCGTCGAAGCCCCGCACGAAGCGGCCCGCGCGCCGGGTCAGCGCCGCGGCCGCGAGCCCCCCGACGACCAGGGCGATGGCGGTGGCGGCGAGCGCGTACTCCAGGGAGTTCCCGATCGCCTCCAGCGGCGGCACCAGGAAGGTCCCGCCGCCGGCCCCCTCGTCCTGGAGCGCCCGGTAGAAGGCGAGGCCGTACCCGCCGGGGGCGTCGAAGGAGCGCTCGACCAGCACCCCGAGCGGCAGGACGATCAGCAGGGCCACCGTCAGCAGGACCCCGCCCAGCAGGGAGCGCTGCGCCCAGCCGCGCGGCGGGTGCGCGGTCCGCCCGGGATCGACGAGCCGCAGGGCGGTCTCCCGCTTGCGCACGGTCCGGGCGTGGACGCCGAGGATCAGGCCGACCGCGGCGAACTGCACCATCGTCAGCACGGCGGCGGCGGGCAGGTCCAGCAGCTGCGCGGTCTGCCGGTAGACCTCCACCTCCAGGGTGGAGTACGCGGGTCCGCCCAGGATCTGCACGACGCCGAAGGAGGTGAAGGTGAACAGGAACACCATCAGCGCCGCGGCGGCCACCGCCGGGGCCAGCGCCGGCAGCGTCACCCGCCGCCAGGCGGCGAACCGTCCGGCGCCCAGCACCCGGGCGGCCTCCTCCTGGCGGGGGTCGAGCTGCGCCCAGAGCCCGCCCACGGTCCGTACGACGACGGCGTAGTTGAAGAAGACGTGAGCCAGCAGGATGGCCCACACGGTGGTGTCGAGCCGGACGCCCCACAGCTCGTCCAGCAGCCCGCCCCGGCCGACCAGCGCCAGGAAGGCGGTCCCGACGACGACGGTCGGCAGGACGAACGGCACGGTGACCACGGCCCGCAGCGGTTGCTTGCCGGGGAAGTCGAAGCGGGCGAAGACGTACGCGCCGGGGAGCGCGATCAGCAGCGTGAGCACGGTGGAGGCGAGCGCCTGCCAGGTGGTGAACCACAGCACGCCGATGATGTCGGGCCGGGCCAGCACCTCCCCGATCCGGCCGAACTGCCAGCCCGCGTCCGTGTCGAGCCCGCGCCCGACGATCGCGCCGACGGGGTAGGCGAAGAACAGCGCGAAGAAGACGAGGGGCACGGCCATCAGGCCGAGCCGCACGGCCGTGGCCCGGCCTCCCTCACGGGGACCGGGACCGGGACCCGGTGCGGCGCCCCCCGGCGCCGCCCCCGGGCCCGTCGGCGTTCCTACTTCACGACGAGCGAGGACCATGCCTTGACCCACTGCTCACGGTTCTTCGCGATGGTCTCCGGAGCCACGGCCTCGGGCTTCTCGACCACCACACCGTGCTTCGTGAACAGCTCCGGCAGGGCCGCGTCCTTCGTCACCGGGTTCACGAACATCTGGAGCGGCATGTCCTCCTGGAACTTCTTGCTGATCAGGAAGTCCAGGAGCGCCTTGCCTCCCGCCTCGTTCTTCGCGCCCTTGAGCAGGCCCGCGAACTCGATCTGGCGGAAGCAGGTACCGGTGGAGACGCCCGTGGGGGCCTCGGCCGGCTGCGGCTCCCCGTACAGCACCTCGACCGGCGGGCTGGAGGCGTAGGAGACGACCAGCGGGCGGTCGCCCTTGGCCTTCTTGCCGCCGGCCGAGCCGGAGAACCGCTCGTTGTAGGCCTGCTCCCAGCCGTCGACGACCTCGACGCCGTTGGCCTTGAGCTTGCTCCAGTAGTCCTTCCAGCCCTCCTCGCCGTACTTGCCGACGGAGGCGAGGAGGAAGCCGAGGCCGGGCGAGGAGGTCGCGGCGTTCTCGGTGACCAGCAGGTCCTTGTACTCCGGCTTGATCAGGTCGTCCAGCGTCTGCGGCGGGGCGATCTTCTTGTCGGCGAAGTACTGCTTGTCGTAGTTGACGCAGATGTCACCGGAGTCGACCGGCGTGACCCGGTGCTCCTTGTCGAGCAGGTACTCCGGCTTCACCTCGCCCAGGCCCTTGGCCTCGTACGGGGTGAAGATGCCGTTGTCGAGGGCGCGGGAGAGCAGGGTGTTGTCGACGCCGAAGAAGACGTCGCCGCGCGGGGAGCCCTTGGTCAGGATCTCCTGGTTGAGCGCGGCGCCCGCGTCTCCGGACTTCAGCTTCTTGACGGTGTAGCCGCTCTGCGTCTCGAACTCCTTGAGGACCGCGTCGGTCACGTTGAAGGAGTCGTGCGAGACGAGGGTGACGGTCGTGGACTTCGGGGCGTCGCTCGCGCCCGCGGACGTGTCCTTGGCGTCGCCGCCGCAGGCGCTGAGCGTGGTGACGCCCAGCGCGGCCGCGAGCGCGGCGCCCGCGATCTTCTTGGTGGTGCTCACTGGTCAATTCCTCCTGGGATGTCCAGGAGAAGACGCGGCCCTGCCCGGCGCTCTGCGGAGCGGACGCCGGGCAGGGCGCAACAGCTTGAGTGGTGACCGAACTTCCTACCCCGAATGACCGGGGCGAGGTTCAGAGGGTCTGCGGTGACGGTTACCGCACTCTCAGCGCTGTGGCGCTCCCCTGTCGGAATATTAAGTTGGTTCGGCCACAGGGTACCCCGTGGCCGAATACGGTCGAACAGAACGGGAGGCTAGCGCTCCGAGGCGGCCAGCTGGCCGCACGCGCCGTCGATCTCCTGCCCCCGGGTGTCCCGTACGGTCACGGGCACGCCGTGCCGGGCGATGGCCTCCACGAAGGCTTTCTCGTCCTCGGGCCGCGAGGCGGTCCACTTCGAGCCCGGCGTCGGGTTCAGCGGGATCAGGTTGACGTGGACCCGCTTGCCCTTGAGCAGCTTGCCCAGCAGGTCACCGCGCCACGCCTGGTCGTTGATGTCGCGGATCAGGGCGTACTCGATGGAGATCCGGCGGCCGGACTTCTCCGCGTACTCCCAGGCCGCGCCGAGCACCTCGCGGACGTTCCAGCGGGTGTTCACGGGGACCAGGGTGTCGCGCAGCTCGTCGTCCGGCGCGTGCAGCGAGACCGCGAGACGGCACTTGAAGCCCTCGTCGGCGAAGCGCAGCATGGCCGGAACCAGTCCCACGGTGGAGACGGTGATGCCGCGCTGCGACAGGCCCAGGCCGTCGGGCTCCGGGTCGGTGAGCCGGCGGATGGCGCCGACGACGCGGTTGTAGTTGGCCAGCGGCTCGCCCATGCCCATGAAGACGATGTTCGAGAGCCGGGCCGGCCCGCCCGGAACCTCGCCGTCGCGCAGGGCGCGCATGCCGTCGACGATCTGGTGCACGATCTCGGCGGTGGACAGGTTGCGGTCGAGCCCGGCCTGGCCGGTGGCGCAGAACGGGCAGTTCATGCCGCAGCCGGCCTGCGAGGAGATGCACATGGTGACCCGGTCGGGGTAGCGCATCAGCACGGACTCGACCAGCGTGCCGTCGTGCAGCTTCCACAGGGTCTTGCGGGTGGTGTCGTCGTCGCACGAGATGTGCCGCAGGACGTTCATCAGGTCCGGCAGCAGCTCCTGCTGGAGCTTCTCGCGGGAGCCCGCGGGGATGTCCGTCCACTCGGCCGGGTCGTGGGCGTAGCGCGCGAAGTAGTGCTGCGAGAGCTGCTTGGCCCGGAACGGCTTCTCACCGATCGCGGCGACCGCCTCGCGGCGCTCGGCCGGGGTCATGTCGGCAAGGTGCCGGGGCGGCTTCTTGGCTCCCCGAGGGGTGACGAAGGTGAGCTCTCCCGGAACAGGGCGGGCCATGGCAGGTACTCCTCGTAAGACGAAAGGCGCGCCGCAGAAGCAGCGCGCCCTTCAAGAGTAACCGCCCGGACGGTATCAGCCCGTGCCGACGAAGGCCGCCAGCAGCAGCCAGACCACCGGGGCGGTCGGCAGCAGGGAGTCCAGCCGGTCCATGATGCCGCCGTGGCCCGGCAGCAGCGTGCCCATGTCCTTGATGCCCAGGTCCCGCTTGATCATCGACTCGCCCAGGTCACCGAGGGTGGCGCTGACGGCCACCGCGAGACCGAGCAGCAGCCCCTGCCACCAGGCGCCGCCGTCGATGAGGAACTCCATGCACAGCGCGCCGGCGGCCATCGCGAAGGCCATCGCGCCGAGCAGTCCCTCCCGGGTCTTCCCGGGGCTGATGCGGGGCGCGAGCTTGGTCTTGCCGAAGCGCCAGCCGACCGCGTACGCCCCGGTGTCGCTGACCACGGTCAGCAGCAGGAAGGTGATCACCCGCTGCGGTCCGTCGTCGGCGGTGAGCAGCATCGTGACGAACGTCGCCAGGAAGGGCACGTAGAACGCGGCGAACACGCCCGCCGTGACGTCCTTGAGGTAGTCCTCGGGCGGTTCGGTCATGCGCCAGACCAGGATCGCCAGCGCGGTCAGGGCCATGGCGACCCAGGCCCCCTCGGCTCCCCGGACGTATCCGGCGATGATCATGGCGGCGCCGCCGACCGCGAGCGGGACGAGGGGCGCCTTGATGCCCTTCTTCTCCTGGAGCCGGGAGGTGAGCTCCCACAGGCCCACGACGACCGCGACGACGACGACGCCGACGAACACGGCCTTGACGATCAGCAGCGAGGCGAAGATGACCGCGCCGAGGCCGACACCGACCCCTATGGCGGCACGCAGATCCCGCCCCGCGCGCTTCTTCGGCGGCGGGGCTGAGGCGGCCTGCGGGGCCTGCGGGGGCGGGGGGCTGGGCATGGGCTCCTGCGGCGGCGTCTCGGCGCGGAACGGGGGGCCGCCGAATCCGGCGGCCCCCCGATCGCGTGCTTCCCGGTCGTCGAAGTCACGGCCGGCGGCATCGGGCACGATGGGCATGGGCCGAGTGTGCGGGCCCACCAGCGCATCGTATGCGGGACCCGCCGGAACCGGCTCCGTGGCCCAGGGAGAGTCGTTCATCAGACCTCGAGGAGCTCGGCTTCCTTGTGCTTGAGCAGCTCGTCCACCTGCGCGACGTACTTCGCGGTGGTGTCGTCGAGCTCCTTCTCCGCGCGGCGCACCTCGTCCTCGCCGGCCTCCTTGTCCTTGACCAGCTTGTCAAGGGCGTCCTTCGCCTTGCGGCGGACGGCGCGCAGGGAGATCTTGGAGTCCTCGGCCTTGGTCCGCGCGACCTTGATGTACTCCTTGCGGCGGTCCTGCGTCAGCTCGGGGAAGGTCACCCGGATGATGCTGCCGTCGTTGCTCGGGTTCACACCGAGGTCGGAGTCGCGGATGGCCGTCTCGATGTTGCGCAGGGCGCTCTTGTCGAACGGGGTCACGATCGCCATGCGCGGCTCCGGAACCGAGAACGACGCGAGCTGGTTGATGGGCGTGACGGCGCCGTAGTACTCGGCCACGATCTTGTTGAACATCGCCGGGTGCGCACGACCGGTGCGAATCGCGGCGAAGTCTTCCTTGGCGACGACGACGGCCTTTTCCATCTTCTCCTCGGCCTCGAGGAGGATCTCTTCGGTCACCACGTGCTCCTGCATGTCAGATTTGGATGGTTCGGGCGGGCGGGGCGGGCGGGGCCGTGTCCGGCAGCGGACTGCTCAGGCCCGGGTTCCCTGGTCGCTGACGAGCGTGCCGATCTTCTCACCCTTGACCGCGCGGGCGATGTTGCCCTCGGCGAGCAGTTCGAAGACCAGGATCGGCAGCTTGTTGTCGCGGCACAGCGTGATGGCGGTGGCGTCGGCGACCTTGAGGTCGCGCGAGAGCACCTCGCTGTACTCGAGCGCGTCGAACTTCACCGCGTCCGGGTTCTTCTTCGGGTCCGAGTCGTAGACGCCGTCGACACCGTTCTTGCCCATGAGCAGGGCTTCGGCATCGATCTCCAGGGCGCGCTGGGCGGCCGTGGTGTCGGTGGAGAAGTAGGGCATGCCCATGCCGGCGCCGAAGATGACGACACGGCCCTTCTCCAGGTGGCGCACCGCGCGCAGCGGGATGTACGGCTCGGCGACCTGGCCCATGGTGATGGCGGTCTGCACGCGGGAGTCGATCCCCTCCTTCTCCAGGAAGTCCTGGAGGGCGAGGCAGTTCATGACCGTGCCCAGCATGCCCATGTAGTCGGACCGCGCCCGGTCCATGCCGCGCTGCTGGAGCTCGGCGCCGCGGAAGAAGTTGCCACCGCCGATCACGATGGCGATCTCCGCGCCGTCGCGGACGACCGCGGCGATCTCGCGCGCGATGGCGTGGACCACGTCGGGATCGACGCCCAGTCCTCCGCCACCGGAGAAGGCCTCGCCCGACAGCTTCAGCATGAAGCGGCGGCCCTTCTTGTGCTGGTCGCTCTTGTCGTCGGATGCGGTGTGGTGGTCCACGCCCTGATTCATGGAGATCTCCTCGTGCACATACGAAGAAGGCCATTGCCGGTGGGTCCTCGCGGTTCCCTCTACGGCAATGGCCTCCTCGTCAGATCTGCGGTCGCCCTGCGCGAGCGCGGACGACTGCTTCAGACCCTACCTGGGGTCCGGTGTCCGTCGCGTACGGACGGACTCAGATGCCGACCTTGATGCGGCTGAAGCGCTTCAGGGTGACACCGGCCTCGTCCAGGACCTTCTGGACGGACTTCTTGTTGTCGAGCGCGTACGGCTGGCCGAGCAGCGTGGCGTCCTTGAAGAAGCCGTTGATGCGACCCTCGACGATCTTCGGGAGGGCGGCCTCGGGCTTGCCTTCCGCGCGGGTGACCTCTTCGGCGATGCGACGCTCGGACTCGACCTTCTCGGCCGGAACGTCTTCCTTGGAGAGCCACTGCGGGGCGAACGCGGCGATGTGCTGCGCGATGCCGCGGGCGACCTCGGCGTTCTCCTTGTCGAGCTCGACCAGGACGCCGATCTGGAACGGCAGGTCGGGCATCGTGCGGTGCATGTACGACGAGACGTAACCGCCGGTGAACTGCGCGAAGCGGTCCAGGACGATCTTCTCGCCGAGGTTGGCGTTGGCCTCGTCCACGAACGCCTGGACGGTCTTGCCGGCCTCGATCTCGGACGCGAGGAGCGCCTCGATGTCGGCGGGGGAGGTCGCGGCGACGTGCGCGGCCAGCTGGTTGGCGACGGCGAGGAACTTCTCGCCCTTGGCGACGAAGTCCGTCTCGCACTTCAGCTCGACGAGGACACCGGAGGTGTTGTCGTCGGAGATGAGGGAGACGACGGCACCGTTCTCGGCAGAGCGGCCCTCGCGCTTGGCGACGCCCTTCTGACCCTTGATACGGAGCGCTTCCATGGCCTTGTCGACGTCACCGTCGGAGTCCACGAGCGCGTTCTTGCAGTCCATCATGCCGGCGCCGGTGAGCTCGCGGAGCTTCTTGACGTCAGCGGCGGTGTAGTTCGCCATGAGTCTGTGATTCTCTCTCGAAGTCGTAGATCTACGGGTGAACGGCGGAGGCGCCGCGCTCGTGGCGCGGCTCCCCCGCCGTCATCGTCCGTACCGTGAGTGCCCGGCGGGTGAACGCCGGGCCCCCTCAGTGGGTCAGGCCTGCTCGGCGTCGGCGGCCGGGGCCTCGACAACCTCGGCGTCGGCGGCGGCGTCGGCCTCGGCGGCCGGAGCCTCGACGACCTCGGCGTCGGCGTCGGCCGCGGGGGCCTCGGCAGCGGCCTCGGCCGGAGCGGCCGCAGCCTCGGTCGACTCGTCGGAGTCGGCCTTCTTGTCGCCCTCAAGCAGGTCGCGCTCCCACTCGGCGAGCGGCTCGGCGGCGGCCTTCTCGCCCGGCTTCGAGTCGCCGGTCGCAGCGCCGGAGCGGGCGATGAGGCCCTCGGCGACGGCGTCGGCGATCACGCGGGTGAGCAGGGTGACGGAGCGGATCGCGTCGTCGTTGCCCGGGATCTTGTAGTCGACCTCGTCGGGGTCGCAGTTGGTGTCGAGGATCGCGACGACCGGGATGTGGAGCTTGCGCGCCTCACCGACGGCGATGTGCTCCTTCTTGGTGTCGACGATCCAGACGGCGCTGGGAACCTTCGACATCTCGCGGATACCACCGAGGGTCTTCTCCAGCTTGATCTTCTCGCGGGAGAGGACCAGGAGCTCCTTCTTGGTGAGACCCGAGGCGGCGACGTCCTCGAAGTCGATCGCCTCAAGCTCCTTCAGACGCTGGAGGCGCTTGTAGACGGTCGAGAAGTTGGTGAGCATGCCACCCAGCCACCGCTGGTTGACGTACGGCATGCCGACGCGCGTCGCCTGCTCGGCGATGGCCTCCTGCGCCTGCTTCTTGGTACCGATGAACATGATGGAGCCGCCGTGCGCGACGGTCTCCTTCACGAACTCGTAGGCGCGGTCGATGTACGACAGCGACTGGAGCAGGTCGATGATGTAGATGCCGTTGCGCTCGGTGAAGATGAAGCGCTTCATCTTCGGGTTCCAGCGACGGGTCTGGTGACCGAAGTGGACGCCGCTTTCCAGCAGCTCCCGCATCGTTACGACGGCCATGGCCATCTCCTTGTTTTCTCGGTTTGGTTCCTGACGCCCCGCCGCGTCCTGCCCCGTAGAGGGACCGAGAGACGCTGTCACCAGGCCGTTTCGGGCTGATGTTGGGGCGTGCGAAGTCGACCCGGTGACCCGGATCGCCACAAGAAGTGTACGGGACCCGGCGGTATGCCGGGTGACGCCGTCGTCCACACCCCCGGCCTTGTCCACAGCCCCCGCCGCGGTCGCCGGGCGCGCGGGACGCTGGGTCCATGACGACCTTGCCGACCCTGCTGTTCGCCCTGTTCCTGGCCCTGGTCCAGGCCGCCGCCCCCTCGGTCCGGCCGCTGCCCGGGCCCCTGACGGTGACCCGCTGGTGGGACCCGCCCCCGACCCCGTACGCGGCCGGCCACCGCGGGGTCGACCTGTCCGCGCCGGTGGGCGCCGAGCTCCGCGCGGTGGCCGACGGCCGGGTGCACTACGCGGGGTGGGTGGCCGGCCGGGGGGTCCTCTCCCTCGTGCTGGCGAACGGACTGCGAACGACCTACGAACCGGTGCGGCCCCTGGTCTCGGAGGGCGGGCGGGTCACGGCGGGCCAGGTGGTCGCGGTCCTCACGGCGGGCTCCCACTGCCCGGCGCCGTGTCTGCACTGGGGCCTGCTGGCGGGCGAGACCTACCTCAACCCGTTGTCACTGCTCCCCCGCCCGACCGCGCGCCTGCTGCCCGCCGCACCCGGCGGCACCTGAGGGGAGGCGCCGGACCCCGGCCGACAGGATCCGCACGAAACGGTCTAGCCCCGGACGCCGCGCAGGGCCATGGCGACGGCCGCCTCCGTCACGACGCCGGGGTCCTGCGCCGCGCCGAGCTCGATGCGGCGTACCGCGGCGTCCACGACACCCTGCAGCAGCATCGCGGCGAGCCTGGGCTCGGCCTGCCCCAGGGCGCCCAGCGCCTCGACGATCATCGCCACCAGCCCGCCGTGCGCGGCACGGATCTTCTCCCGCGCCCCGGCGTCCAGCTCGCCGGCCGAGATCGCCACCACGGCCCGGTGCCGGCGGTCGCCCACCAGCGCCAACTGGCTGCGCACGTAAGCCTCGATCTTCGCCTCGGGCGACTCGGCCCGCTCCATGGCCGCCTCGATCTCGGCGGCCCACACGGGGAAGTCCACCGCGCACAGTTCCTCGACCACGGCGGCGCGGGAGCGGAAGTACTCGTACACGGAGGACCGGGCGAGGCCGGTCCGCTCCGCGAGGGCGGGGAAGGTCAGCGCTTCCGTCCCGCCTTCGGACAGCAGGGAACGCGCGGCGTCCAAGAGGGCGCCGCGCTGCATCGACCGGTGCTCGGCCACGGAGGCCGCTCGAATCCTGGGCACGCGTCCACTCTACGGAGGTACCGCAAGCTCATCGCCCCACATCGGCCAGCTTCGCCCGCAGTTGCAGCACCGACTTGGTGTGGATCTGGCTGACCCGGCTCTCGGTGACGCCCAGCACGTTGCCGATCTCGGCCAGGGTGAGGCCCTCGTAGTAGTAGAGGGTGACCACGGTCTTCTCCCGCTCGGGCAGCGTGTTGATGGCCCGGGCCAGCAGGCGGCGCAGCTCGCGGTCCTCCGCGACCTCCACCGGGTCGTCGGCGGCCCGGTCCTCCAGGGTGTCCATCAGCGAGAGGCGGTCACCGCCCTCCCCGCCGGCGTGCAGGAGTTCCTCCAGGGCGACGACGTTCGCCAGGGACAGCTGGCTGAAAACGGCGTGGAGGTCCTCCACGCCGATCCCCATCTCGCCCGCGACCTCGCTCTCGGTCGGGGTGCGCCGCAGCTGGGCCTCCAGCGTGGCGTAGGCGCGCTCCACGGCCCGGGCCTTCTGGCGGACCGAGCGGGGGATCCAGTCCAGCGCCCGCAGCTCGTCGATCATCGCGCCGCGGATCCTGGTGATCGCGTACGTCTCGAACTTGATCGACCGCTCGATGTCGAACTTCTCGATGGCGTCGATCAGCCCGAAGACCCCGGAGGAGACGAAGTCGGCCTGCTCCACGTTGGGCGGCAGGCCCACGCTGACGCGGCCCGCGACGTACTTCACCAGGGGCGAGTAGTGCAGGATCAGCTGCTCCCGCAGCCGCTCGTCACCGGACTCCTTGTACGAGCGCCACAGCACCTCCAGGGACGAGGGTGCGGCGGACCGCACGCCGCCGCGGGCTGCGGGGGGCACCGCAGCGCGGTCGGACCCTGAGGTGTGCTGGGGCATGCTTCGCCTTTGCCGGAGCCGGATTCCTTGGGAGCGTAGCGTGACGGAAGTGTCGCGGTGCGCGAAGAGTACGGGATCGCGCAGGGCCTCGACGGCCTCCGGACTCGCGCGGCCGACCCGGGACCGGCGCATCGCGCACGGTCCCGGCTGCTGCCGCCGGGAGCACCGCGTCTCTCATCGGTTTCACTCTTTCACCGGAACACCCCAGGTCAACGACCGCCTCGCCGGGCAGAGCCGGTTTGCGTGCGCGTTCCCGGCGTTTGTCTGCTCAACTGCCAGACGTCGCCCTGCCGTTCGACGAACCCCAGAGAGTGAAGTTCGTACAGTCTGCCGATGACGTCATCAGCGCCGGTGCCGGAGGCATGTGCCAACTCCGCCACGTCCGCGGGCCGGCCGGCCGGGAGCGCTTCGAGCACCCGGGCCGTGGCGCGGTCCAGCAGGTCCCGGGCGAGGACCGGTCCGCGCCGCTCGGGGGCCAGTTCGCCGATGGATCCGACCAGCTCGACGACCTCCGCCGCGTCGGATACGAGCACGGCCTCGCCCCGCAGCAACTCGTGCACCCCCGCGGAGAGTCCGCTCGTCGCGGGCCCCGGCACCCCCATGGTGAACCGCCCGAGCTGCTGGGCCCGGCGGGCGGTGACCAGGGAGCCGCTGCGGTGGGCGGCCTCCACCACCACCGTGCCCCGGGTGAGGGCGGCGATGACCCGGTTGCGCAGGACGAACCGGCTGGGGGTGGGGTGGCTGCCGGGCGGCAGCTCCCCGAGGACCAGCCCCTGACCGGCGATCCGGCCGAGGAGCCCGGCGTGCCCGCGCGGGTAGGACACGTCCACCCCGCAGGCCAGCACCGCCGCGGTGGCGCCGCCCGAGGCGAGGGCCCCGCGGTGGGCGGCGCCGTCGATCCCGTAGGCCGCGCCGGAGACGACGACCCAGCCCCGCTCGGCCAGGCCGGCGGCCAGGGTCTGGGCCATGTGCGCGCCGTACGGGGTGCAGGCCCGGGCCCCGACCACGGCCACCGAGCGCAGCGCCCAGGTCCGCAGGTCGGGCCGGCCCCGCAGCCACAGCCCGACGGGCCGGGCGTCGGCGAGGTCGTCGAGCTGGGTCGGCCACTGCGCCGATCCGGGGCACACGAACCGGCCCCCCGCCTCGGCGGCCAGCTCCAGGTCCCGCCGGGGGTCGGCGAGCGCCGCCCGTCTGCGGTACCCGGCGAGCCGGTCCGGGCGCACCCCGGTGAGCACGGCCGCCTCCGGTTCGGGGCCGGTCAGCAGCCGCATCAGCCCCACGGCGCCGTGCTCCCGCAGCCAGCGGCCGCCCCGTTCCTCCCCGGGCTCCAGCACCCGGGTCAGGGCCGCCCGCGCCAGCAACTCCGCCTCCGCTCCCGGCCCTTGCCCCGACCGCCGCCCCGGCGGACACCCCGTCCCCCGCTCGGGCTCCCGCTCCCGATCCGCCTCCGGCCGCTCCCCCGGCGCCCGGCCCGCCACGCCCTCCGGCGCCCCCGGCCCGTCCTGCGGCCGTTCTCCCGGCCGCCGCCCCGGGTCCGGCTCCGGCTCCGGCACGCGCCCCGGCGCCCGCGGCCCGGTCATGCCGCTGCCCCCGTCCCCAGCGCCGCCCCGCGGGCGACCCCGGTCCGCAGTTCGAGCGCGACCGCCACGTCCGGCGCCTCCGGCCGGTCCCGCCCGCGCAGGTCGGCCACCGTCCAGGCGACCCGCAGCACCCGGTCCAGCCCGCGCGCGCTGAGCATCCCGCGTTCCAGGTCGCGTTCGGCTTGGGCCAGCGCTCCGGGGTCCACGGGCCACCGGGTCCGCAGTTCCTGCCCGGGCACCTCGGAGTTGAGCAGCCAGGGAGTGTCCGCGAGCCGGAACGCGGCGCGCTCCCGCGCCTCCCGGACCCGGTCGGCGACGACCGCGGTGGACTCCCCGCGCCCGCCCTGGCGGAGCAGGTCGGAGCGGGTCACCGGCTCCACCGCGACCCGCAGGTCCACCCGGTCGAGCAGGGGCCCGGACAGCCGCGCCTGGTAGCGCCGGACCACCGAGGCCGGGCATTCGCACCCCTGCCCCCGGAGCGTGTGCCGCCCACACGGGCAGGGGTTGGCCGCGAGCACCATCAGGAACCGGGCGGGCAGCCGCACCACCCCGGCGGCGCGCGCGATGACCACGTGGCCCGATTCGAGGGGCTGGCGCAGCGCGTCCAGCGCCCGGCCGTGGAACTCCGCGGCCTCGTCCAGGAACAGCACACCCCTGTGGGCCAGGGACACCGCGCCCGGCCGGGGTACCCCGTTCCCGCCGCCCACCAGGGACTGCATGGTGGCGGAGTGGTGAGGCGCGCAGTAGGGCGGCCGGGAGACCAGCGGCTCGCCGGGCGGGAGGATTCCCGCGACCGAGTGGACGGCCGTGACCTCCACCGACTCCCGCCGCCCGAGCGGCGGGAGGATCCAGGGCAGCCGCTCGGCCAGCATCGTCTTGCCCGCCCCGGGCGGCCCGCTGAGGAACAGGTGGTGGCCCCCCGAGGCCGCCACCTCCAGCGCGTGGCGCGCGCCGTGCTGCCCGGCCACGTCGGCGAGGTCGGGGACGTCGGCGCTGTCGCCCCGGCCCGGGGTGATGCCGGTGCCGAGCCCCGCCCCCGGGAGCACCAGCCCGGCCAGCATCGGATCGGGCCGCCCCGGCGGGCCGAGGTGTTCCTCCTCGGGAACCTCCCCGCCCGTGAGCACCGCGATCAGCTGCCGCAGGCTGCGTACGCCGAGCACCGAGACGTCGGGCACGAGAGCGGCCTCGGAGGCGCACTGCTGCGGTACGACCACCTGCCGGTAGCCGGCCTCCGCCGCCGCGAGGACGGCGGGCAGGATCCCCCGGACCGGGCGGACCCGGCCGTCCAGGCCGAGCTCGCCGATCAGTACGAGATCGGCGATCGTCTCCGGGTCGACCACCTCGGCGGCCCCCAGCACCGCGGCGGCCACGGCGAGGTCGAAGCCGGCTCCGGACTTCGGTACGGAGGCGGGGCTCAGCCCGACCGTGAGCTTCTTCTGCGGCCAGGCCGCCCCCGAGTTGACGACGGCGGCCCGCACCCGGTCCCGGCTCTCGACCAGGGTCTTGTCGGGCAGCCCCACCAGGGTGAAGGCGGCCACTCCGGGTTCCAGGTCGGCCTGGACCTCCACCACCACGCCGTCCACGCCCACCAGGGCCACGGAACAGGCCCGGGCGAACCCCATCACGCCACCCCCCGGACGTGTTCCACCACGGGCGCCCCGCGCCTCGGCAGCACGACACCGACGAGGTCGATCCGCACCCCGCCCGGGGGCGGTCCTCCGTGGTCGAGGAGCCAGCGCCCGGCGAGTCCGCGCAACCGCTCGGCCTTGCCGGGCCGCACCGCGGCCATGGGGTGTTCGAAAACGCCCGCCCGGCGGGTCTTGACCTCGCAGACGACGAGGGCGTCCCCGTCCCGCGCCACGATGTCGATCTCGCCGCCCCGGCACCGCCAGTTCCGCGCGATCACGGTCATCCCGGCCTCGGTCAGCCGGCGCGCCGCCAGCTCTTCGCCGTAGCGCCCGAGCGCCTGCCGTGCCACATCCTTCGTGTCCATTCGGCACCACCTCCGGCACCGACGATCCCCCGCCCCCGCCCATCCCGTGGATCTTGGTGGACAACCGCGGCGTTGTGGATATCCCGGTCACCCTCAGGAGGGAGGACAGCGGTGCCGGACGGGGCCTCAGCCGCCCGGAAGTTCGAGGTCGCTCTTGTTGAGCTCCTCGATGTTCACGTCCTTGAAGGTCAGCACCCGTACCTGCTTCACGAAACGGGCCGGCCGGTACATGTCCCAGACCCACGCGTCGGCCATCGAGACCTCGAAGAAGACCTCCCCCTGGACCGAGTGCACCTGCATCTCGTAGTCGTTGGTGAGATAGAAACGGCGTTCGGTCTCGATCACGTACTTGAACAGCCCGACGACGTCGCGGTACTCCCGATAGAGCTTCAGCTCCATCTCGGTCTCGTACTTTTCGAGGTCCTCGGCACTCATGGCATGTTCCCCTTCAGCCGTGCGTCCCCCTATTGTGCGCCAGGCCCCCGCGCCCCCGAACGATTTCCGGGGCCAGGACCACCGGCGCACCCGGAGGACCGTCGTCGAGCAGCGTACGGAGCAGCTCGGCGAGTCTGGTCGGGTACACCGTCTCACGTGCCGAGAGCAGTTCCCCGGAGGTCCACCACCTCGCTCCGGTGACGCTGCGCCGCTCGAGTTCGGTGAGCCCGCCCATCGCGGTCACGGTCTGGGCGGTACGGGCCAGGAAGTACCACTCGTCCTGCTCCCAGCGGCGTCCGTCGAAGGGGAAGGAGCAGTACCGGCGCCACAGCACCGGTCCCAGCTCCACCTGTGTGATCCCCGTCTCCTCCGCCAGCTCCCGCAGTGCGGCCTCCTCGTGGCTCTCCGCCCCCTCCAGGCCGCCGCCCGGGGTGAACCACCAGGTCTCGGCCGGGTCGGCCGGTTCGAAGCCGTGCAGCAGCAGGATCCGGTCCGCGGGGTCCAGCAGGACCACCCGCGCGACCCGGCGCACCCCGGGGCCGGCCGCCGGGTCAGCCTGCATCGGCCCGCTCCCGGCGCCGCCCGCGTCCCAGGACCCGTACGAGGGGCCCGTACGCGGCCCCCAGCACCACCAGTACGGCTCCGGCGGCCACCGCCGCCACCTGGAGCGGCAGCGGCCCGGGCCGGGACACGCCGCCGGGCAGCGCCTCGTACGTCCTCGGCCGCTCCAGCATGCCCGCGGAGGGCCAGGCCAGCGCGTCGACCCGGGCGTTGACCCCCGACCGCGGCACGGTGCCCTGCCCGGCCTCCTGGAGGTGGGACCGGGAGTCCAGCGAGGCGCTCCGCCGGTCGCCCAGCAGGAAGAGGTTCCCCTCGGGCACCGTGACCTCGAAGGGGATGCCGCCGGGCGCGGGCTGCCCGGGCGGCAGGGCCGTACCGGGGTCCGGCCGGGTGTCGTCGACGTAGGGCTCGTCCAGGGCCGTGCCGTTCACGGTCAGCTCGCCGGCCGCGCCACAGCACTTCACGGTGTCGCCGCCGATGCCGACGACCCGCTTGACCATGGGCAGGTCGCTCCACGCGGTGTCGGTGAAGACGACCACGTCCCCGCGGCGCACCTCATCGCCCCCGATGCGCTGGGCCAGCACCCGGTCCCCGGGCCGCACCGTGGGCATCATCGAATCGGTCGGCACGGTGTAGGGCCGGTAGACGACCGCCCCCCACACGAAGCCGCCGAGGAAGAGCGCGAAGCCGACGGCCACGGCGATCCCCGACAGCACGTTGCCGAGACCACCGTGGCCGTTGCCGCCACCGCGTATTGCTTGTGTTCCGCCCATTGCAGCGCCCCCACCCTCGGAGATCGTCGACCTGGGCGGCACCTTACCGGTCGGTACGACCGCTGGTCAGCCTCCGGCGCCGCCACATCACGAGCGGCACCGCGCCGGTGAGCCCCAGCGCGGCCGGGGCGATCCCGGCCGGGGCCAGCCCGGAGGCGCCGAGGCCGAGCGCGACGGCGGCGGCCTGGTTGCCGATGCCCGGCTGGTCGAAGGTGTCCGGGACCGGCAGCGTGGACCAGCGGGTGATCGGCCACGCGACCACGACGGCCCGCCCGACGACCTTGTCGACCGGCACGAAGCCCTTGGTGGAGTCCTGCATGTGGTAGCGGGAGTCCTGGGAGTTCTGCCGGTGGTCGCCCATCACCCAGATCTTGCCCTCGGGCACGGTGATCGGGCCGAACGGCATGTCGTCGCACGGGGTGTTGCCGGGGAAGATGTACGGCTCGTCCAGCTCCTTGCCGTTGACGACGACCGGTCCCCCCTTCTTGCACTCGATCGTGTCCCCGCCGATGGCGATGGTCCGCTTGATCAGGTCCTTCTCCTCCGCGGAGGGCATCAGACCGATCCAGCTGAGCGCCTTCTGCGCGATGTTGGGCTCCGGGGTGGGCTCTCCGGACAGCCAGGCCGCCGGGTCGTGGAACACCACGACCTCACCGCGCTCGGGCTCGGAGCCGAACCACGGGGTCAGCTTGTCCACCAGCACCCGGTCGCCCCGCTGCAGGGTGTCCTGCATGGAGTCGGACGGGATGGAGAACGCCTGCACGAGGAAGGTCTTGATCAGGAGGGCCAGCAGCAGGGCGATGCCGATGAGGAGCGGGAGCTCCTTCCAGAACGAGCGGTGCGGATGCGCCGCGGCCCCGCCGTCCTCGGCCTCGCGCTCGACGGCGTCGTCCGGCCGCTCCTCGCCCTCGTCGCGTCCGGATCGTGCGCCTACCGCCACATCCCCCACATCCACTCCTCACTCGGAAATCGCCGCCCGCCGGTTTCAGACACGGGCCCTCCCCTCCCCTAACGAGCGGGAGTTCCCTAAGGCGCGGGAGACCGAGGACACACTATGCGAACGGCGTGCCCCGTCCGCGCCCACGACGGCCGCGTCCCCCGCGGCGCGCCTGATCCGGCACCGTGCGGAAGGTCGCGGGCTGTTCCAGCCTGCGCCAGTGTCCGATGGGCCAGGCGATCACGACGGCCTCGCCGACGACGCCGTTCTCGTCGATGGTGCCCTCGAATGCCTCGTCGAGGTGGAAGCGGGAATCCGCCGACCTGGCCCGGTGGTCGCCCATCACGAACAGCCGCCCCGCCGGCACCCGCACCTCGAAACGGATCTCGGAGGGGGCGTTGCCCGGGTTCACGTACGGCTCATCGAGCGGCGCGCCGTTGACGGTGACCCGGCCCCGGCCGTCGCAGCACGCGACGGTGTCCCCGCCGACGCCGATGACGCGCTTGATCAGGTCCTGCTCGTCGGCCGAGGGCAGCAGGCCGATGAAGGTCAGGGTCTGCTTGACCTGCTTGACCCCGACGGGGTCCTGGGCGGGCCGGGCCGCATCGCCCTGGAGCCATCCGCCCGGGTCCTTGAACACGACGACGTCCCCGCGCTGCACGGCGGAGCCGAACCAGGGGGTGAGCTTGTCCACCAGCACCCGGTCGCCGATCCGGATGGTCTGCTCCATCGAGCCGGACGGGATGAAGAACGCCTGCACCAGGAAGGTCTTGAGCACCAGGGCTATGCACAGCGCCACGACCACGAGCAGCGGCAGTTCGCCGGCCCGGCGGGTACGGCGGCGCCGCCGTACGCGGCGGGCCAGCCGGCGCCGCTGGGCGCGGCCGCCCTCCGCCGCGGCGGGCTCGGGCTCCGGCTCGGGGGGCGGTTCGGGTTCCCGGTCGCGTCTGGAGCGCCCCCGGCTACCCACGGCCGCCGCCCGCGGAACCCCAGCGGGTCACCGGCCAGCCGATCCAGTCGGCCCGCCCGATCACGTTCTCCACCGGCACCATCCCCCCGCCCGGTTGCCCCAGGTGGTCCCGGGAGTCCCGGGACTGGGAACGATGATCCCCCATCACCCACAGGGTCCCCAGGGGGACCACGATCCGGAAGGGCACCTGTGAGGGCGCGTCGCCGGGATACAGGTAGGGCTCGTCCAGCGGGACCCCGTTGACCCGCATCCGCCCGTCGGCGCCGCAGCACACCACGTCGTCACCGCCGACTCCCACCACCCGCTTCACGAAGTCGGAGTCCGAGGGCTCGGCGAGTCCGAGCGCGGACGCCGCGCCGTGCAGGGCCTCGCCGACCGGGTTGTCCTCGGGCCGCTCCGGCACGAAGGAGCCCGTGCCGTCGAAGACCACGAGGTCCCCGCGGCGCGGCCCGTCGCCGAAGCGGTACGCCAGCTTGTTGACCAGGACCCGGTCCCCGACCTCGAGCGTCGGCTCCATGGAGCGGCTCGGGATCAGGAAGGGCTGCACCACGAAATTGCTGACCAGCAGCAGAAGGACGGTGCAGGTCACACCCAGCGCGGCGGCCCGACGCCACGAGTACGGCCGGCGGCCCCGGGAGAACGCAGAACGCGGCCGCTCCTCCCCCTCGCCGGGGGAAGAGTGGCCGCGCTGCGTGTGAGGTGCCTCGGTGTCCATCGAGAGGGAGCCTATCCGGCCGCCCCCGGACCCCGGAGGGGACCTCAGTGGTCGCGCTTCTCCTTGATCTTCGCGGCCTTGCCGCGGAGCTCACGGAGGAAGTACAGCTTGGCGCGGCGGACGTCACCGCGGCTGACGAGCTCGATCTTCTCGAAGATCGGGGAGTGGACCGGGAAGGTACGCTCCACGCCGACGCTGAAGGAGACCTTGCGGACCGTGAAGGTCTCGGAGACGCCGGCGCCCTGACGGCGGATGACTACGCCCTTGAACTGCTGGATACGGGAGCGGTTGCCCTCGATCACGCGGACGTGGACGTTGACCGTGTCACCCGGGCGGAAGGCCGGGAGGTCCGAGCGGAGCGCGGCGGCGTTGACGCCATCGAGCAGGTGAGACATGTTCTTCGTCTGCTTTCTTCGCACGACGCCACAGGTCGCCGGTGCGGGTTTCCGGAGAGAATTCGGGAGCCGTGTCACCCTGCAGACGACGGTCCCCCTGTGGCAGGGGCGTCCACGAGCACACAGCAGCCGCCTATTCTTCCACGGCCTGCGGCCTGAGCCAAAATCGTCCGTCGCCGGACGGTTTCCAGCCCAGGATGGAGAGGATCTCGCGGTCCTTCTTGTCGAACGCGGCGGCCTCGCAGCGCTCGATCAGGTCCGGACGGTTGCCCGCGGTCCGCCGGAGGGCCTCGTCCCGCCGCCAGCGGGCGATCTTCCCGTGGTGGCCGCTGACCAGCACGCCCGGGATCTCCCGGCCGCGCCACTCGGGGGGCTTGGTGTAGACGGGCCCCTCCAGCAGGTTCGCCATCTCGCCGGGCGCGAAGGAGTCGTCCCGGTGCGACTCGGCGTTTCCGAGCACGCCGGGCAGCAGCCGCGCCACCGCCTCGGTGATCACCAGGACGGCGGCCTCGCCGCCCGCCAGCACGTAGTCGCCGATGGACACCTCGTACACCGGAATCCGCGTCGCGTACTCGTCCATCACCCGGCGGTCGATGCCCTCGTAACGGGCCGGCGTGAAGACCAGCCAGGGCCGCTCGGAGAGTTCGACGGCCAGTTCCTGGGTGAACGGGCGGCCGCTGGGCGTGGGCACGACCAGGACCGGTCCGCGCGCCCCGGACTCGTAGCCGTCGGCCAGCGCCGCGTCCAGGGCCTCGCCCCACGGCTCGGTCTTCATGACCATGCCGGGACCGCCGCCGTACGGGGTGTCGTCGACGGTGTTGTGCCGGTCGTACGTCCAGTCGCGCAGGTCGTGGACGTGCACGTCGAGCTGGCCGCGGGCGCGGGCCTTGCCGACGAGCGAGACGTTCAGCGGCTCCAGGTACTCGGGGAAGATCGTGACGACGTCGAGACGCATCAGGCTTCTTCCCCGGCGTCGCGCGCCGAGGCGACCTCCGCCCGGTCGTCGATCAGCCCGGGCGGCGGCGTGATGACGCAGCGCTGCTCCTCCAGGTCGATCTCGGCGACGATCTCCTCGACGAAGGGGATCATCACCTCGGTGCCGTCGGGCCGCTCGACGATGAAGAGGTCCTGCGAGGGCAGGTGGGAGATCTCGGTGATCCGGCCCACCTCGGTGCCGTCGGCGAGGACCACGTCGAGGTCCATCAGCTGGTGGTCGTAGTACTCGTCGGGCTCCTCCGGCAGCTCCGCCGGGTCCACCTCGGCGATCAGCAGGATGTTGCGCAGCGCCTCGGCGCCGGTGCGGTCCTTGACGCCGGCGAAGCGCAGCAGCAGCCGGCCGCTGTGCACCCGGCCCGTCTCGATGGTCAGCGGTCCCGCCGACGCCGGGTCGGTCCGCAGGACGGCGCCCGGGCCGAGCCGCTGCTCGGGCTCGTCGGTACGCACCTCGACGGTGACCTCGCCCTTGATCCCGTGGGCGCGGCCGATCCGCGCGACTACCAGCTCCACTGTGCTCTCCTGTTCAGACGACGACGGGCCGGGGCGGGCACGTATGCCCTCCCCGGCCCGTGCCGGTGATTCAATCTTGCGATGGACGCGGTCTCAGCGGACCTGGTCCACATCGACGAGGTCGACACGGATGCCTCGCCCGCCGATGGCGCCCACGACGGTACGCAGCGCACGTGCGGTGCGGCCGTTGCGGCCGATCACCTTCCCGAGGTCGTCCGGGTGGACCCGGACCTCGAGCACCTGTCCGCGGCGCAGATCGCGCGAGGCGACCTGCACGTCGTCGGGGTTGTCCACAATGCCCTTCACGAGGTGCTCAAGAGCCTCCTCGAGCATGATCAGGCCTCGGTCGACTCGGCGGTGGCCTCAGCCTCGTCCGCCTTCTTGTCGGCCTTCTTCGCCTTCTGGGTGATGGCGTCGCCCTTGCCCTCGCCGATGCCCTCGAGGGCCTTGGCGAACTCGTCGAAGGTGCGGCGCTTGCTCTCCTTGGTCTCCGGCTGCAGCAGCGGCGCGGGGGCCGGAAGGCCCTTGTGCGCCTGCCAGTCACCGGTCAGCTTCAGGATGGCGAGCACAGCCTCGGTGGGCTGGGCGCCGACGGACAGCCAGTACTGCGCACGCTCGGCGTTGACCTCGATGCGCGACGGGTTGTACGTCGGGTGGTAGATACCGATCTCTTCGATCGCGCGACCGTCACGGCGGGTGCGGGCGTCGGCGACGACGATGCGGTAGTGCGGCTGGCGAATCTTGCCGAGGCGCTTGAGCTTGATCTTGACTGCCACTGGAGTGGTGTCTCCTGAACTTGACGTGGTTGGGCACATGAGATGCCACGTGGGGTTGCGGTACTCGGGTGCCCGATGGACGCGTCAGCCGGAGGAGAGAGGGGTCCTATGCGACTGTCGAGTACAGCTGTCCATTGTGCCATACGCCCGCGGGGGTACCGCGCGCGGTCAGGAGGCGACCGCGATCGCGACCTCGGGGATGCGGAAGGGCTTCATGCAGCCCCCGCAGACGATCGGCGCCTGGGCCAGTACGGAGGGGACGACCCGCACGTTGCGCCCGCAGTCGCAGACCGCCTTGACGCGTACCCCGCCGCCGGAGGAGCCGTGCCGGGCGGCCGGTCCGCGGAAGCTGCGCTTGGTGTCGGCGGCGGTCGCGGCCGTGTGGGCCTTCAGGGCCCGCTGGAGCCGCTCCATCGTGGGCCGGTAGCGCTTCTTGGCCTCGGGATTGAGGGTGACCAGGGAGAAGCCGCTGCTGGCATGCGGCTCGTCGGAGTGGTCCAGCCCCATCTCCTCGGCGATCGCGAGGAATCTGCGGTTGTGGTACCGACCGGCGCGCGAGGTGTCACGGACGCCGCGGGCGGCGGCGATGCCGTGGACTGCCTCGTGCAGCAGTCGCTCGAAGGAGAGTGCGGCGCCACAGGCGGACGACGACTCTCCGATCAGGGACTCGGGCGCGGCAAGGTCAGGCAGCTCGGGGTGGTACCGCTGAATATCGGCCCACGCCTGCGCCAGCTCTGCGGCGAGAACAGGTGGTGTCGTGCTCACGTCGTATCAACGAGCCGGGGTGCCCCGGTGTTCCGATTCCGGGCCATTCCAAATTTTTTGCACGTACCAGTCAGTTCAGTCTCATGCGTCATGACGAGGACGGGTGCGCAGATCCCCGGAGGAGTCGGTACGTAACGACGACTACGCCCCGGCGCGCGGTCTGAGCCGCGCGCCGGGGCGCAGGGTCCGGATCAGGGATCCGGTCAGTACGAGCGCGCGACGATCGCGAGGGTACCGGGGGCGTCGTCCGTCTCCGGGACCGACCCGTCGGCGGCGATCAGGCAGCGGACGGAGACGGCCTGCTCGGCCAGCTTCGCCTCGCCCTCGGGACCGAGGTCCGCCCACGGGATGCGCGCCCAGCCGCCGGCGATGGCGGCCTCGGCGGCCTCCTCGATGGTGGCCACGTCCGACGTACGGGACTCGCGGCGCTCGCGGGACTCGCGCAGCAACTGCGCCTGGTCCTCCTCCAGCAGCTTGGGCAGCAGGTCGGCCAGCGCGTCGATCCGCACCGGGGTCTTTCCGCCCGGGATGCGGCGGGCCAGCATCGCGGTGCCGGCCTCCAGGTCGCGGGGGCCGATCTCGACGCGGACCGGTACGCCCTTGAGCTCCCAGTCCACGGCGCGGCGGCCGAAGGGGGTGTCGACGCGGTCGTCGACGTGCACCCGAAGGCCCGCGGCCTTCAGCTGCGCGCCCAGCTCGCGGACCTTCGCCACGGCCTCGTCGCCCTTGATCGCCATGACGACGACCTGGACGTGCGCGAGGCGCGGCGGGACCCGCAGGCCGTTGTCGTCGCCGTGCGACATGATCAGGCCGCCGACCATGCGGGTCGAGACGCCCCACGAGGTCTGCCAGACGAGTTCCTGCTTGCCTTCCTTCGACAGGTACTGCGTGTGGAAGGCCTTGGCGAAGTTGGTGCCGAGCTCGTGGCTCGTGCCCAGCTGGAGGGCCTTGCCGTCGCCCATCATGCCCTCGAGGGTGAGGGTGTTGATGGCGCCGGCGAAGCGCTCCTTGGCGGTCTTGCGGCCGAGCACGACGTCGATGCCGAGCACGTTCGTCATGAAGTCGCCGTAGACGTCGCGGTGGATCCGGGCCGCGTAGTCGCGGGCCTCCTCGTACGTGACGTGGGCGGTGTGGCCCTCCTGCCAGAGGAACTCGCTCGTACGGAGGAACACGCGCGGGCGCATCTCCCAGCGGACCACGTTGGCCCACTGGTTGATCAGCAGCGGCAGGTCACGGTAGCTCTGGATCCACTTGGAGAAGTAGTCGTTGATGATCGTCTCGGAGGTGGGCCGGACCACGACCGGCTCTTCCAGCTCCTTGCCGCCGCCGTGCGTGACGACCGCGAGCTCGGGGGCGAAGCCCTCGACGTGCTCCGCTTCCCTCGTCAGGTACGACTGCGGGATGAACAGCGGGAAGTACGCGTTCTGGGCGCCCGCGTCCTTGATGCGCGCGTCCATCTCCTGCTGCATCCGCTCCCACAGGCCGTAGCCGTACGGCCGGATGACCATGGTGCCGCGGACCGGACCGTTGTCGGCCAGCTCGGCCTTGTTGATCAGATCCTGGTACCAGCGGGGGAAATCCTCCGCCTGCGGGGTGAGAACGGGTGCCTTTGCCATGGCGCGAATGGTACGGCGCCGGGCGCACCGAGCGTGAATCGGGTGGCTCCTCCTCTGGACGCGAGGGCAAATCGGGAGTTCTCTGTCAACGGGGGCAGGGGGGCGACATGGAATCAGGAGCGCTCTTTCGATGACACCGACGCCGACGGCGACGCTCTCCGCCCGAGACTGGGCGGAGATCCAGGAACGGATGCTGGTACCGCTGTACGAGGCGGTCTACGACCGGCTGGAGGTCGGGCCGGGCGACCGGCTGCTGGACCTCGACTGCGGGGCGGGGCTTCCCCTGCTGCTGGCGGCGGGACGGGGAGCCGCGGCCACGGGCGTGGAGGCGGATCCGGCCCGGCGGGCCCTGGCGCGCGAACGGCTGCTGGAGGTGCTGGAGGACCCGCCGGCCCCGGCCTGCCCGTACGACGCCCTGCTGGCGTTCTCCCCGGACCCGGCGGCCCTGGCCGCGGCCCTGCCGGCCGTCCGGCGGGGCGGGGCGGTGGTGCTGGCCGACTGGGGCCCGGCGGAACGCTGCACGGTGCCGTCGGTCCTGGGCGGCGGTCCGGCGCCCCGCGACCTGGACGCGCTGGTGGAGCGGGCCGGGCTGCGGCCGGACGGGTCGGGGCGGGTGTTCTGCCCCTTCGGGTACGCGGACGTGGACAGCGCGGTGCGCGGGCTGCTGTCCACGGGGCTGTACCCCGTCGCGGACGACGGGGAGGCCGGGGAGAGCGCCGCGCCCTGCGGGATGGCCGACTCCTCGCTGGCGGAGAAGGAGCTGACGGAGGCCCTTCACCCGTACGAGCGGACCGACGGCGCCGTCTGGCTGCCGAACATCTTCCGGTACGTGATCGCCCGGGTGACGTGACCGGCCGGACGGCGTGACCCGGGCGGCGCGACGGCCGTCCGCACAGAAGGGCCCCGCCCGGAAACCTCCCGGGCGGGGCCCTCGTGCGGGCGGTCGGGACGACCGCGGCGCGTCCGCTACTTCATGAACTTCTTGAACTCGTCGGGAAGGTCGAAGTCCCCGCCGCCCTGGCCGCCCTCGGGGAGGCCGAAGGGGTTGCCGGCGGCCGCGGGCTCGATCGCCTGCGGTCCCTGCTCGCGGCGGGCCGCCGCGGCGGCCTCCTCTTCCCTGCGCTTCATCGGGTTGCCGCTCTTGCGCTTGCCCTTGGCCTGCTTGATCTGCTTCTTCTGCCGACCGGGGCCGCCGCCCATGCCGGGGATGCCCGGCATCCCCGGCATGCCGCCGCCCTGCGCCATGCGGGACATCATCTTGCGGGCGTCGAAGAAGCGTTCGACGAGCGACTTGACGGCGCTGACCTCGGTACCGGAGCCCTTGGCGATGCGGGCGCGGCGCGAGCCGTTGATGATCGTCGGATCCTGGCGCTCGGCCGGGGTCATCGACTTGATGATCGCGGCGGTGCGGTCCACGTCGCGCTCGTCGATGTTGTTGATCTGGTCCTTGATCTGGCCCATGCCCGGGAGCATGCCGAGCAGCTTGGAGATGGAGCCCATCTTGCGGACCTGCTCCATCTGGGCCAGGAAGTCGTCGAGCGTGAACTCCTTGGGGCCCTTGGCGAGCTTGGCCGCCATCTTCTCGGCCTCGGCCTGCGAGAAGGTCTTCTCGGCCTGCTCGATGAGGGTGAGCATGTCACCCATGTCGAGGATCCGGCCCGCCATGCGGTCCGGGTGGAAGGCGTCGAACTCGTCGAGCTTCTCGCCGTTCGAGGCAAACATGATCTGCTTGCCGGTGACGTGCGCGATGGAGAGCGCGGCGCCGCCGCGGGCGTCGCCGTCGAGCTTGGAGAGCACGACGCCGTCGAAGCCGACGCCGTCGCGGAAGGACTCCGCGGTGTTGACCGCGTCCTGTCCGATCATCGCGTCGACGACGAAGAGGATCTCGTCGGGGCTGACCGCGTCACGGATGTCGGCGGCCTGGCGCATCAGTTCGGCGTCGATGCCGAGCCGGCCGGCGGTGTCGACGATGACGATGTCGAACTGCTTCGTGCGCGCGTACTCGATGGAGTCCTTGGCGACCGCGACCGGGTCTCCGACGCCGTTGCCCGGCTCGGGCGCGTAGACGGCGACGCCCGCGCGCTCGGCCACGACCGAGAGCTGGTTGACGGCGTTGGGGCGCTGGAGGTCACACGCCACGAGGAGCGGGGAGTGGCCCTGCCCCTTCAGCCACAGGCCGAGCTTTCCGGCGAGGGTGGTCTTACCGGCGCCCTGGAGGCCGGCCAGCATGATCACGGTGGGGGCGGTCTTGGCGAACCGCAGCCGCCGGGTCTCGCCGCCGAGGATCGTCACGAGCTCGTCGTTGACGATCTTGAGGACCTGTTGGCCCGGGTTCAGGGCCTTGCTGACCTCTTCGCCGCGCGCGCGTTCCTTGACGTTCGCGATGAAGGAGCGGACGACGGGGAGGGCGACGTCGGCCTCGAGGAGCGCGATACGGATTTCCCGGGCCGCGGCGTCGATGTCAGCCTCGGACAGCCGGCCTTTGCCGCGCAGGCCCTTGAAGGTATTCGCCAAGCGGTCGGAGAGCGTATCGAACACGGTGGTCGCGATTCCTCGGGTCGGGGGCGGTGTGGTCGTCCCCCAGGGTATCGGGCCGCGCCGCCGGCCCGGCCCTTCGGGCCGCATTCCCCCGCTCCGGCCTCCCGTTCCCCCGGGCGGACCGCGGGGAACGGGAGGCCGGAGCGCGGCGGTCAGGCCAGCGCGGCCTGCACCGAACGGGCCAGGGCCGCCGCTCCCGCGGCGGGCAGGGGCTTGCCGTCGCCGTCGACCACGTACACGGTGTCCACCGCGTCGGCGCCCGGTGTCGAGACGTGGGCGCTGCGGACCCGGACGCCCGCCGCCTCCAGGGCGCGTCCGATGCGGTGCAGCAGCCCGACCGCGTCGGGGGCGCGCACCTCCAGGACCGTGGCCAGGGAGGAGACGTCCGGGACCACGGTGACCCGGGGCGGCGGGGGGACGACCCCGCGCCGCCGCGGGTAGGCCGCCTCGCGGTCGGCGAGCTTCGCCGGGACGTCCAGCGAGCCGTCCAGGGCCCGGACCAGGTCGGTGCGCAGCCGGGCGGACTCGGGCAGCGAGCCGTACTCCGCCGCGACCCGCCAGCGCAGGACGAGGACCTCCCCCAGCCGGCCGGGCAGCTCCAGGGAGCGCAGTTCGGCCGCCCGTACGGTGAGCCGGTGCAGGGCCAGGACCCCGGCCACCGCGGGGAGCACCCCGGGCTGGTCCGGGACCGCGACGACCAGCTCCACGCCGACCGCGTCGTCCTCCTCCCGGCGGGCGTGCAGGGCGAGCACGGGTTCCCCGGTGCGCAGGGCCTCGATCGCGAGGCGTTCCTGCTCCGTCGTGGGGATCTCCAGCTCCCGTACGGCGGGGGTGGCGCCCCGCAGTACGGCGGCGACCCGGGCGACGAGGTCGGCGACCAGCGATCCCCGCCAGGTGCTCCACGCGGCGGGCCCGGTGGCGAGGGCGTCCGCCTCGGTGAGGGCGTGCAGTATCTCCAGCGTGGAGGTGGACCCCACGGCCTGGGCGACCGCGCGGACGGT
The DNA here is from genome assembly GCF_040296725.1 of Streptomyces sp. NPDC002044. Lineage (NCBI taxonomy): Bacteria > Bacillati > Actinomycetota > Actinomycetes > Kitasatosporales > Streptomycetaceae > Streptomyces > Streptomyces sp. NPDC002044. The sequence continues at coordinate 41,523 of NZ_JBEOXU010000001.1, read as the reverse complement.
CGCCGGGTCGTCCAGGTCGCGCCGGGTCGCGGTGTCGATCAGCAGCAGGTGGTGGCGTACGACCGTCCCGAGCACGGCGACGTCCTCGGCCGCGAAGCCGACGCGGGCGGCGACGTCGCGGGCGATGGTCTCGCCGGCCACCGAGTGGTCCCCGGGCCAGCCCTTGCCGATGTCGTGGAGCAGGGCGGCCGTCAGCAGCAGGTCGGGGCGGCCGACGCGGCGGGTGAGCGCCGAGGCGCGCACGGCCGTCTCGATCAGGTGGCGGTCGACGGTCCAGGTGTGGACGGGGTTGCGCTGCGGGCGGCAGCGGACCCGTTCCCAGTCGGGCAGCAGCCGGGTGATCAGCCCCTCCGCCTCCATGGCCTCCCAGACGCCGACCATCGGCTCCCCCGCGCCCAGCAGCGTCAGCAGCTGTTCCCGGGCCTCGGCGGGCCACGGCACGGGCAGCGGCTTGGCCTGCGCCGCGAGCCGGCGTACGGAGTGCAGGGAGACGGGCAGGCCCGCCTGCGCGGCGGCCGCGGCGAACCGCAGCGGCAGCACCGGGTCCCGCTCGGGCCGGGCCGCCAGGGCCAGTACGGCCTCGCCGTCGGCCTCTACCACGCCCTCCGCGAGCGGCGCCCGCTCGGTGGCGGCCGGGCCGCGGGCGCCGAGCAGGCCGCGCAGCCGGGGCTTGGCCGCGCGGGCCCGCAGCACCCGGCCTACCTCGCGCCAGGTCACGTCACCGGCGTACGAGACCACGCGCGCGGCCTCGTACACCTCGCGCAGCAGCGCGTCCGCGTCGAGGAGGCCGAGGCGCCCCGCGACCTGGTCCTGTTCCTGGAGGGAGAGCCGGTCGGTGGCCCGGCCGGTCACCAGGTGCAGGGCGTCGCGGGCGTCGAGCAGGCGGCGCCGCGCTTCGCCGAGTCCCTCGCGCGGGGCGTCGGCCAGCCAGGACGCGGCCACCGCCCGCAGCGCGGTGACGTCCCGGAGGCCGCCGCGGGCCTCCTTGAGGTCGGGTTCGAGCAGGAAGCGGAGCTCCCCGGAGCGTTCGGCCCGCTCCCGGCAGAGCGCGTGCAGCTGCGGGAGCCGCTTGGCGGCCTGGTTGCGCCAGTCGGCCAGGACCGAGGTCCGTAGGCCGGCCAGCAGCCCGGCGTCACCGGCGACGGGCCGCGCGTCGAGCAGTCCCAGGTGTGCCTTCAGGTCCTCGGCGGCGGTCTTGCGGGCCTCCCCCGGGGTCCGTACCGAGTGGTCGAGGGCGAGGCCGAGGTCCCACACGGGGTACCAGATCCGGTCGGCCAGCGCGCTCAGCGCCCGCGGCTCGGCCTTGCCGTCGTGCAGCAGCACGAGGTCGAGGTCGCTGCGCGGGGAGAGCTCCCCGCGCCCGTAGCCGCCGACGGCCACCAGGGCGGCGCCCCGGACGCCCGTCTCCCGTACGGCGGTCTTGAACAGGCCGTTCAGCCAGTCGTCGGTCAGCCCGGCCAGGGCGGAACGCCGTGACGGCCCGGACCGCGACTCCTCCTGGAGGAGTCGCAGCCGGGCCGCGGCGTATCCGCCGGGTCCCGAGTCGGCCGTGTGGTCCGTTGTCTCTTCGACGCTCGTCACCCGGGAGCTCCCGTCACCTAGAGCGCGTCAGCGCCGCGCTCGCCGGTGCGGACCCGTACGACCGAGTCCACGGGGACGCTCCACACCTTGCCGTCGCCGATCTTGCCGGTCTGGGCGGCGCTCACGATGACCCGGATCAGCTCCTCGGCCTCCGCGTCGTCGACGAGCACCTCGATGCGGATCTTGGGTACGAGGTCGACCTGGTACTCGGCGCCGCGGTAGACCTCGGTGTGGCCGCGCTGGCGGCCGTAGCCGCTGGCCTCGGTGACCGTGAGCCCCTGGACTCCGAAGGCCTGGAGGGCCTCCTTGATCTCGTCCAGCTTGTGCGGCTTGACGATCGCGGTGATCAGCTTCATGCGTCAACCTTCTTGCTCGCGGCGGGGGCGGGGGCGGCGGTGTTGCGCGAGGCTGCGCCGCCGCCGGCTCCGCTGAAGTCGTAGGCGGTCTCGGCGTGCTCGACCTGGTCGATGCCGGCGACCTCGACGTCCTCGGTGACCCGCATCCCGATCGTCTTGTCGAGGAGGAAGGCGAGGACCGCGGACACCACGAGAGAGTAGGCGAGGACGGCGAAGACGCCGATGGCCTGCTTGCCGAGCTGTTCCAGTCCGCCGCCGTAGAAGAGGCCGGCCACGTCGGACTGGACGCCGCCGGTGGCGAAGAGGCCCACCAGCAGGGAGCCGGCGACACCGCCGACGAGGTGGACGCCGACCACGTCGAGGGAGTCGTCGTAGCCGAACTTGTACTTGAGGCCGACCGCCATGGCGCACAGCACACCGGCGATGGCGCCGACGGCGATCGCGCCGAGCGGGCTGACCGCGCCGCCGGAGGGGGTGATGGCGACGAGTCCGGCGACCGCGCCGGAGGCGGCGCCGAGCGTGGTGAAGGAGCCGTGGCGCAGCTTCTCGTAGGCGAGCCAGGCGAGCATGGCGGCGGCGGTGGCGACCTGGGTGTTGACGAACATGACCGCGCCGACGCCGTCGTCGTTGCCGAGCCAGGAGCCCGCGTTGAAGCCGAACCAGCCGAACCACAGGAGGCCGGCGCCGAGCATCACGAGCGGGAGGCTGTGCGGGCGCATCGGGTCCCTCTTGAAGCCGACGCGCTTGCCGATGACCAGGATCACGCCGAGGGCCGCGGCGCCGGCGTTGATGTGGACGGCGGTGCCGCCGGCGAAGTCGATGACGCCGAGCTCGAAGAGCCAGCCTCCGGCGCCCCACACCCAGTGGGCGACGGGGAAGTAGACGACCGTGACCCACAGGGCCGTGAACAGGGCCCACGCGCTGAACTTGACCCGGTCGGCGAGGGCGCCGCTGATCAGGGCGGGGGTGATGACGGCGAACATCAGCTGGAAGACGGCGAAGACGTAGACCGGGATGGTGTAGCCGTCCCACAGCTCGGTGATGCCGATGCCGCTGAGGCCCACGTAGTCGGAGTTCCAGCCGATCAGGGAGCCCGAGTCGGTGCCGAAGGCGAGGCTGAAGCCGTAGAGGACCCAGAGGATCGTGACGATCCCGAGGCTGATGAAGCTCATCATCAGCATGTTGAGACTGCTCTTGACGCGGACCATGCCTCCGTAGAAGAAGGCGAGTCCCGGGGTCATCAGCATGACCAGGGCGGAGCAGATGAGCATGAACCCGGTGTTCGCGGCAGACAGCGTCGGGGCGTCTGCCGCGAGGGTCGTGATGGCTGATGCCATCGGCGTCTCCTCGTCGTCGGTACGTTCGCGTGCGGGCGATCGTGAAAACCTGAGCGGCGTTAAGGGCTCCGGCCTGGTGGGGGCTGGCCGGTTATTGCCCTGAGATTCACGCAGGCCGGTTTCCGGCGGCGCCGCTGGGTGTTTCACGCCGATGACGAAGGCGTCCGGAGTGTTACGACGTGATGAACGCCGGTTCGGGCGGAAAACGAGACCGGCCGCGGCAGTACCCGGACGTCCTGGCTGGGGGAGCCTGATCGGGCTTCACGGGGTGAACTGCCGCGGCCGGGGCCTTGGGGGCGGCCGCGGAGGCCGTCAGACGGCCTCCGCGGCCTCGGGGAGCCGGGAGGCGAGGTGGTCGGTGAGCCGGACGATGTCGGCGACGTCGCCGTATTCACGGGCGGCGGCGTCGACGGTCTTGCGCAGGCGCGTGTTAACCCGCTCGGACCGCACCTTTCCCGCCACGTCGAGGGCCCGGCCGACGAGGACGGCGGCCTGCTCCGGCTCGCGCTGGAGCAGGTGGACGGTGGCCATGCCGACGAGGTTGAGGGCGTAGGAGCGCTGGTGCTCGTCGTCCTTCCCGAAGAGCTCGACGGCCCGCGCCATGACGGGCTCGGCGAGGGAGGCGTACGTGGGGCTGCGCCCGGCGACGTAGGCCAGATCGCGGTACGAGTGGGAGTTCTCGCCGTTCAGCTCGGCCTCGGAGAAGAAGCGGATCCAGTCGGGCTCGGGCTCGTCGCCGAAGCCGGCGTCGGAGAAGGTGTCCTCGGCCATCCGCACGGCCCGCTTGCAGCGGCTCGGCTGCCCCATGTTGGCGTAGGCGCGGGCCTCCATCGCATACAGCATGGCCTGGGTGCGGGGGCCGGCGCAGTCGCGGCTGCCGTACTGGGCGAGGTGGATGAGTTCCAGCGCGTCCTCGGGGCGCCCGAGGTGGATCATCTGGCGGCTCATGCCGGAGAGGATGTACGAGCCGAGGGGCTTGTCCCCGCCCTCCTTCGCGGCGTGCAGCGCGAGGACGAAGTACTTCTGCGCGGTGGGGTGCAGGCCGATGTCGTAGCTCATCCAGCCGGCGAGTTCGGCGAGTTCGGCGGCGACCTTGAAGAGCCGCTTCATGACCGGGGCCGGGTGGTTCTCCTGGAGCAGGTCGGTGACCTCGTGGAGCTGGCCGACGACGGCCTTGCGGCGCAGGCCGCCGCCGCACTGGGCGTCCCACTGGCGGAACATCACGGTGGTCGCGTCGAGCAGGTCGAGCTCGGGCTCGGAGAGCCGGGGCGCCCGGGGGCCGCCGGTGGAGCCCGAGGGGCCCGCCTCGCGCTGCCCGGGTTCGGCGGGCGCCACGGGGACGAGCCAGCGCTGCATGGGCTCGATGAGGGCGGGTCCGGCGGACAGGGCGAGGGAGGTCCCGAGGAAGCCGCGGCGGGCCAGCATCAGGTCGCTGCGGGAGAACTCACCGAGCAGTTCGACGGTCTGCGGGCCGGCCCACGGCAGGTCGACGCCGGAGACGGAGGGGGTCTGGTGGGCGGTGCGCAGTCCGAGCTGCTCGATGGCGACGACGGAGCCGAACCGCTCGGAGAACAGCTCGGACAGGATGCGCGGGACGGGTTCGCGGGGCTGTTCGCCGTCGAGCCAGCGGCGCACACGGGAGGTGTCGGTGCTGATGTGGTGGGCGCCCATCTGGCGGGCCCGGCGGTTGACCTGGCGGGCGAGTTCGCCTTTGGACCAGCCGCTGCGGACGAACCACGAGCTGAGCTGTTCGTTGCGCGCAGCAGACTCCTCGTTCGTTCCGCTTGCGCCGTTGCCGCTCACTGGAACGCCCCCATCCACTCACGCATCTTCCACACGAAACCCTGGCCGGGGCGGCGGATGCCGCAGGGGGCCTTCACAAGTCCTTCACACATTGCCTCCGGCATACCCACGTGGGCCCCGCCTTCGGGTCTCGTGCACAAAAAGTAATCCTACGATCACCCCTCCCGCGAGGTCGACCGTGGAAACGCCACCATTCGCCACCCCTTCGAATGAACTCGCCACCTGCCAGGCGCGATTCACTTGACACCGAGGCGGAACGGATCGGTTGGACTGGAGTGCGCCAGGGGCGCGCGCGGCGAGGAGTGCGCCGGGCGGCACCGGAGGGCATCCCGCGGCGGACCTCCGACGGCAGGTCCCGCCGACGTCGTAACCACCGGCGCGTCCGACCCGTTGGAGGGGGCATGGGCATGGGCTTCACGATCGGCGGCAGCCGAAGCACCAGGGAATTCCGTTCCGGCGCCCGGCGGCGCGGCCGGACCGCGGAGTGCACGGCGGTGGCGGAGTACACCGGGCTGTGGGGCTGGGACGCGGTCCCCGGCGCCCGCGCCGCCGCCCCCGGCCGGGACTGCTCCTGCGGCGACGCGCGGTGCGCGGCGCCCGGGGCGCACCCCCTGGCCCTGGCCCCCGTGGTCCCGGCCGGGGCCACCCTCGACGGGGTCTCGGAGACCTGGGGCGACTACCCGGGCGCGGCGGTGCTCCTCCCGGTGGGCCGTTGTTTCGACGTCATCGAGGTCTCCGAGGAGGCCGGCCGGCGCGCGCTGGTCCGGCTGGAGCGGATGGGCCTGCCGCTCGGCCCGGTCACCGCGACCCCGGACGGCCGGGCGCAGTTCTTCGTGGCCCCGGGGGCCGCCGCGGGGCTGCCGCAGCTGCTGTACCGGATGGGCTGGGACGACGCGGACCTCGACCTGCGGGCGCTGGGCCAGGGGGCCTTCGTCACGGCCCCGCCCTCCGACCGGGGCGGGCTCGGGCCGGTCGGCTGGCTCCGGCCGCCGTCGCTCGACTCCGCCGGGGACCCGCCGCAGGCCCGGCTGCTGCTCGGCACCCTGGCGTACATCTGCCACCGCTCGCGCGGCTAGTGCCGTGGGCCCCCGTACGTGACGGTGCCCCGTGATCCGGCCGGATCACGGGGCACCGTCACGTACGGGAGAGGACGCGTGCGCGAGGGGACCGCGCTCAGTCGCCGATCAGGGCGTCCACGAACGCCTCCGGCTCGAACGGGGCCAGGTCGTCCGGGCCCTCGCCGAGGCCGACGAGCTTGACCGGGACGCCCAGCTCGCGCTGGACGGCGACGACGATGCCGCCCTTGGCGGTGCCGTCGAGCTTGGTCAGCACGATGCCGGTGATGTCCACGACCTCGGCGAAGACACGGGCCTGGGTGAGGCCGTTCTGCCCGGTGGTGGCGTCCAGGACGAGCAGGATCTCGTCCAGCGGGCCGTGCTTCTCCACGACGCGCTTGACCTTGCCGAGCTCGTCCATGAGGCCGGTCTTGGTGTGCAGGCGGCCGGCGGTGTCGATGAGCACCACGTCGGCGCCCTCGGCGATGCCCTCCTTGACCGCGTCGAAGGCGATCGACGCGGGGTCGCCGCCCTCGGGTCCGCGCACGGTACGCGCCCCGACCCGGTCGCCCCAGGTCTGGAGCTGGTCGGCGGCGGCGGCGCGGAAGGTGTCGGCGGCGCCGAGCACGACGCTGCGGCCGTCGGCCACCAGGACGCGGGCGAGCTTGCCGGTGGTGGTGGTCTTGCCGGTGCCGTTCACGCCGACGACCATCACGACGGCGGGGGTGTCCACGCCGCTCTCGGTCTTCACGGCGCGGTCGAAGTCGGTGCCGACCAGGGTCAGCAGCTCCTCCTTCAGCAGGGTGCGCAGGTCCGCGGGGGTGCGGGTGCCGAGCACCTTGACCCGTGCGCGGAGCCGGTCGACCAGTTCCTGGGTGGGCACGACACCCACGTCGGCGATGAGGAGGGTCTCCTCGATCTCCTCCCAGGTGTCCTCGTCGAGGTGCTCGCGGGAGAGCAGCGTGAGCAGCCCCTTGCCCAGCGAGTTCTGCGACCGGGCGAGGCGGGCGCGCAGCCGGATCAGGCGGCCGGCGGTGGGCTCGGGCACCTCGATCTCGGGTGCGGCCGGCGCCTCGACGACGGGGTCCTCGACGGCGACCGGGGAGTCGGTGGCGGCCGCGGTGTCGGGGAGGGTGACCTCCTCGATCGTGCGGCGCGGCTCTTGCGCCGTCGGTGCGGCGTCCTCCCCCACCTGCGGTTCGGCGGGCGGGGCAGTGATGGTCGGCGTGCTCGACGGTGCCGAGGGCGGCAGCTGCTTCTTCTTGCGGCTGCTGACCACGAGCCCGCTGATCATGCCGACCGCGACCAGGGCGATGACTACAGCAAGGATGAGGATTTCCATAACGTCCCCAGTATCGGCCACGGGCGCCCCGGACCCGGGACCCGGGAGCGCCGCACCAGGACCGAATCCTCTATTTGTGGTCTTAGCGGCACATCTACGATGATGGGCGACTCCCCGCCCCATCTCCCCCACCGGAGTACCGCATGCCTGCCGAGCCCGCCGACGGTGCGATAGAGACCGCGATCGAGACCCGCGGGCTGGAGCCCGTCCCGGACGGCGAGCGCACCGGCCGGGTCCGTGAGCTCGTGCCGACGTGGGTCGCCGCCAACATCAGCGTGCTGCTGCTCACCATGGGCGCCGGCCTGGTGATCTTCAACAAGCTCAACATCTGGCAGGTGCTCGTCGTCGCGGTGGCCGCGCCGGTCGTCTCGTACGGGATCGTCGGGGTGATCTCCATCGCCGGCCGGCGCGGCGGCGCCCCGGGCATGGCCCTGTCGAGGGCGGTGTTCGGACAGCGCGGCAACCTCTTCCCGGGGGCGCTGATCTGGGTGGCCCGCTGGGGCTGGGAGACCATCAACGCCGTCAGCGGCGCCTACGCCGTGCTGACCGTTCTGGACCTGCTCTTCGGCGTCAAGAGCAGCACCGCCCTGATCGTGGTCACCCTGCTCTTCTTCGTGGGCTGCACCTTCGTGGTCTCCGGCCTGGGCATCAACGCGCTGCGCGTCTGCTCCCAGTGGTCCACGTACCTCTTCGGCACCTTCAGCGTGCTCGTGCTCGGCTACCTGGTCGCCACGACCGACTGGTCCGCCGTCTTCGGCAAGCCGGCCGGCTCCACCGCGATGATGATCGCGGGCATCGGCACCATCGCGGCCGGCGGCATCAGCTGGGTCCCGTCCGGGCCGGACTTCACCCGCTACCTGCCGCGCACGGCCTCGTCCAGGGGCGTGGTCGGTGCCACCATCGGCGGCGCCGGCGTGGTCGTCCTGCCCATGGTGCTGATGGGCGCGGTCATGGCCGTCGGCACGCCGGACCTGGCCACCGCGCAGGACCCGGTCTCGTTCATCGGCGAGCTGCTGCCGATCTGGATCGCGGTCCCGTACCTGCTCGTCGCGCTCGTCGGGATGCTGCTGATCAACTCGATGTCGATGTACTCGGCCGGGTTCACCGCGCAGACCCTCGGCATCAAGGTCCCGCGCGCCTGGGCCGTCAGCGTCAACGCCGTCATCAGCCTGGTCTTCGGTTTCCTGCTGATGGTGGTCGCGACGAGCTTCTTCGGCTCGTTCATCTCCTTCCTGACCCTGCTGGCCGTGGCGTTCTCCGCCTGGATCGGCGTCTTCGGCGTGGACATGCTGCGCCGGGAGACCTACGACGGCGCCGCCCTGCTGGACACCACGCGGACCAGCGCCTACTGGTACAAGGGCGGTTTCGCCTGGCAGGCGATGACCGCGTGGGCACTCGCCCTGGCGGTCGGCCTGCTCTTCACCTCGGTGGACTGGTTCAGCGGGCCGCTGTCCGCCACCTGGATCGGGGAGAACGGCCTCGGCTGGGTGGCCGGCATCGTGACCTCCGCCGTGCTGTACGCGGTACTGCCGCGCACGCCCGCCCCGGCCGCCGCCGCCGGAGAGCCGGCCGCGGACCGCGAGCCCGCCGGGACCCTGTCCAACTGACGCCACGTCAGCTAACGTCCCCCTTCGCCCGCCCACCCACCTCCGGCGAAGGGGGACTTCTCCATGCCCATCACCGTGGCCCGGTTCAATCTCGTCGACCCGAACGGCACCCCCGAGTCGCTCTCCGCCCGCTACAAGGCGGCGCTGGAGATGGCCCGGTACGCGGACGACCGCGGGATCGACACCGTCCAGACCGAGGAGCACCACGGCACGGCCAACAACTGGCTGCCCTCCCCCTTCGCCTTCGCGGGCGCGGTCTTCGGCGCCACCCGCCGGATCGCGGTCACCGTCTCGGCGATCATCGGCCCGCTGTACGACCCGCTGAAGGTGGCCGAGGACATCGCCGTGCTCGACCTGCTCAGCGGCGGCCGCCTGGTGACCGTCGCGGGGATCGGTTACCGGCCCGAGGAGTACGCGCAGCACGGCGTGGAGTGGGGCCGGCGCGGCCGGCTCCAGGACGAGCTGCTGGAGACGCTGCTGAAGGCGTGGACGGGGGAGCCGTTCGAGTTTCGCGGCCGTACCGTACGGGTCACCCCGCGGCCCTTCACGCGGCCGCACCCGCTGCTGCTGGTCGGCGGCAGCTCCGAGGCGGCGGCGCGGCGCGCGGCCCGGCTGGGGCTGCCGTTCTTCCCGAGCGCGCACCTGCCGGATCTGGAGGCGTACTACCGGGCGAAGCTCGCGGAGTACGGGACGGAGGGCTTCTGCATGATGCCCGCCGCCGAGACCCCGCTGCTGCACATCGCGGAGGACCCGGACCGGGTCTGGGCCGAGCACGGCGGGCACTTCCTGCACGAGGCGGGCATGTACGCGTCCTGGCAGTCCAAGGACATCCGCAGCGCCGTGCGGTCGGGCGCCCGCACGGTGGCGGAGCTGCGCGCGGAGGGCGTGTACCGCGTCCTGACCCCGGACGAGGCGGTCGCGTACGCGAAGGGGGCCGGCGAGGCGGGGAACCTGGTGCTGCACCCCTTGTGCGGCGGGATGCCGCCGGACGAGGGCTGGCGCAGCCTGCACCTGCTGTGCGAACGGGTGCTGCCCCGGCTCAAGGACTGAGCCGGGGCAGCACCCGTACGAGAGAAGAGGGGGTGTTGGCGGGGTGGATCACCCCATCTCCTCCAACGCCTTGCCCTTGGTCTCCGGCACCCATTTGATGATGAAGGGGATCGAGAGCACGGCGAAGACCGCGTAGATGACGTACGCGCCGGACAGGTTCCAGTCCGACAGTGTCGGGAACGTGACGGTGATGACCCAGTTGGCGATCCACTGGGCGGCGGCGGCCACGCCGAGGGCGGCGGCGCGGATGCGGCCCGGGAACATCTCGCCGAGCAGGACCCAGACCACCACGCCCCAGGACAGGGCGAAGAAGAGGACGAAGGAGTTGGCCGCGATGATGGCGACGAGCCCCTGGGTCTGCGGCAGGGTGATGTCGTCGCCGACGCCGGACCGGAAGGAGAAGGCCCAGGCGGCGACACCGAGGGAGATCGCCATGCCGACGGAGCCGATGAGGGCGAGCGGCTTGCGGCCGATCCGGTCGACGAACAGCATCGCGATCACCGTACCGATGATGTTCACGACCGAGGTCTCGAAGGAGTACAGGAACGAGGAGCTCGCGTCGATGCCGACCGACTGCCACAGCGAGGAGCTGTAGTAGAAGATCACGTTGATGCCGACGAGCTGCTGGAAGACGGAGAGGCCGATGCCGATCCAGACGATCGGCAGGAAGCCCATGCGGCCGCCGAGCAGGTCCTTGAAGGTCGACTTCTGCTCCGAGTGGATGGCGGCGTCGATCTCGCGGACCCGGGCGTCGGCGTCGATGCGCTCGCCCTCGACCTCGCGCAGGACCGTCTTGGCCTGGTCCATCTTGCCGACCGAGACGAGGAAGCGCGGGGACTCCGGGATGACGAAGGACAGCAGGCCGTAGAGCACGGCCGGGACGACCATGACGCCGAGCATCCACTGCCAGGCTTCCAAGCCGCCGATCTCGCCGCGCTGGTCACCGTCGGCGAGGTTGAGGATGCCCCAGTTGACCAGCTGCGAGACGGCGATGCCGATGACGATGGCGGCCTGCTGGAAGGAGGCGAGCCGGCCGCGGTAGGCGGGCGGGGAGACCTCGGCGATGTAGGCGGGACCGATCACGGAGGCCATGCCGATGCCGAAGCCGCCGATGATGCGCCACATGGCGAGGTCCCAGAGGGCGAACGGCAGGGCCGATCCGATGGCGCTCGCGGTGAAGAGGACGGCGGCGATCTGCATGCAGCGGATGCGGCCGATCCGGTCGGCGATGCGGCCGGCGGTCGCCGCGCCGAAGGCGCAGCCGATGAGGGCGGCCGCGATCACCTGGGCGAGAGCGGCGGAGCCGACGTCGAACCGGTCGCGGACGGCCTCGACGGCGCCGTTGATGACGGAGCTGTCGTAGCCGAAGAGGAAACCGCCCATGGCCGCGGCCGCGGTGATGAAGATGACGTGCCCGAGGTGGTCGGGCTGGGACGAGCTTCCACCGCCTGCCGCGGGTGCGTTCGCTGTGCTGGTCAAGGTGCGCTCCTGGGCCCGGCGCCGACGGCGGGCAGCGTGGGGGGTGTTGGTACTCGTGTCGTCGCCTGATCGTGTTCCACCAGTGGCGCACACCAAACAGTGCGCCACCACCTGAACACGCCGGGGGACAGAGGAGAGCCTATTCATTCACTTCTTGAAGTCAATAGGATGTGAAGAACACATTTGGCCGCCATGAACTCGACAGATACCCCCACTGCGCGGTCCAGCTGTTCAACATTTGAACGACCAGTGGTGCTAACGGAGCCTCTGACTGATCACTTTGGACACTCCATCGCCCTGCATGGAGACGCCGTACAGGGCATCGGCGACCTCCATCGTGCGCTTCTGATGGGTGATGACGATCAGCTGCGAGCTCTCCTGGAGCTCCTCCATGATCCGGATCAGCCGCTGCAGGTTGGTGTCGTCGAGCGCGGCCTCGACCTCGTCCATCACGTAGAACGGACTGGGCCGCGCCTTGAAGATCGAGACCAGCAGCGCCACGGCCGTCAGGGAGCGTTCACCGCCGGAGAGCAGCGAGAGCCGCTTGACCTTCTTGCCCGGCGGCCGGGCCTCGACGTCGACGCCGGTCGTCAGCATGTTGTCGGGGTCGGTGAGGATCAGCCGCCCCTCGCCGCCGGGGAACAGCCGCGAGAACACCCCTTCGAACTGCCGGGCCGTGTCGTGGTACGCCTCGGTGAAGACCTGCTCCACGCGCCGGTCCACCTCCTTCACGACCTGAAGGAGGTCGGCCCGCGTCTTGCGCAGGTCCTCCAGCTGCTCGCTGAGGAACCGGTGGCGCTCCTCGAGCGCCGCGAACTCCTCCAGCGCGAGCGGGTTGACCTTGCCCAGCTGCTGGTAGGCGCGCTCGGCCGCCCTGAGCCGCTTCTCCTGCACGGCCCGTACGAAGGGGCCCGGCCGGTTGCGGGGGTGCTCGGGGTCGCCGGGGAGTTCCTCGCCGTCCGCGGCCGGGGACGGGGGCACGGGCCGGTCGGGCCCGTACTCGGCCATGAGCCCGGCCGCGTCCATGCCGAACTCCTCCAGCGCCCTGGCCTCCACCTGTTCGATGCGCAGCCGCTTCTCCGCGCCGAGCACCTCGCCCCGGTGGACGGAGTCGGTGAGCTTGTCGAGCTCGCCCTTCAGTGCGCGTCCGCTGTTCCTGGCCTCGGCGAGCTCCCGCTCGCGCAGGCCCTTGGCGTGCTCGGCGCGGGCCCGTTCCTCCTCGGCCCGGCGCAGCGACACCTCCACGTGCGCGAGCAGCTGCCGGGCGCCGTCGGCCACCGCCCGGGCCACCTCGGCCTCGTACCGCAGCCGGGCGCGGCGGCGCTCGGCCCGGGCCCGGGCCTCCCGTTCCGCGCGGGCTCCCCGGTCGAGCGAATCGGCCCTCCCGGCCAGCGCCTTGACCCGCTCCTCGTGGGTACGGAGCTGGAGGCGGGCCTCCATCTCGGTCTGCCGGGCGTTGGCGCCGTCGGCGGCCAGCCGGTCCCGCCGGGAGGAGTCCGGCTCGTTCTCCACCGGCAGCTCCTCGGCCGTCGCCAGCCGCTCCGCGCACTCCTCCACCTCGAACAGTGCCTGCTCCAGCGCGTCCTGTGCCTTGGCCGCGGCGGTGGCGGTGCGCTCGGCCTCGCCCTCGGCGCCCTTCGCCTGTCCGGCGAGCCGCCCGAGCTGCTGCGCGACCCCGGCCCGGGCCCGCTCCCCCGCCCGGCGCCGCTCGGCGAGCTCGTCGGCCAGGGCCGCCGCGCTCCGGCGGCGGGCTCCGGCGGCCTCCTGGGCCGCGCCGAGCTCCCCGCACCGCACGTCCAGGCGGGCCAGCTCCGCCGCCGCCTCGTCGACGGCGGCCTGGACCTCGATCAGGCTGGGGGCTCCGGCCGAGCCGCCGTGCGCGAGGTGCGCCCCGAGTACGTCGCCCCCGACGGTCACGGCCACCGCGTCGGGCCGCTCCGCGACCAGGGCCTCGGCCGCGTCCAGGCCGCCGACCACGAAGCAGTCCCGCAGGACCCAGGCCACCGCCCGCAGCACGGCGCCGTCCCCGCCGACCAGCCCGGCGGCGGCGACGGGGGGTACGGGAACGGTCCCGCCGGCCGGGGCCGGCCCGGGCCGCGCACCGCCGACCGCACCGGGCGCCGTTGCGCCGACCGCGCCGACCGCGCCGACCGCGCCGACCGCGCCGTGAACGGCGGGACCCACCGGGTCCGCGGGCCCGAGGTCCCGCCGCACACCGCCGGCTCCGCGGCCGAAACCGGCGCCCTGCGGCTCGGGTTCCGCGTCCCCGGCGGAGGCCGGATGGCGGAACGCTCCCCCGGCGGCGGCATCGTCACCCGCCCGGCCGGGGAAACCGGGCCCGGGGGGCCCGGGAGACCCGGGGGGCCCGGCGGATCCGGCAAGCCCCGCGAGCCCACCCGCCTGGCCCGGAACCAACGCCGGACCCAGGGCCGGGGCCGGACCCAGGACCGGACCCGGGACGAGTCCCGGCGCCGTGCCCAGGCCAGGTTCCGCCGCCCGCCCCGCCCCCGGCGTGATCAGCAGTGTGGCCCGGCCCCCGTCCCCGTCCCGGAGGTGCCGGATGGCCGCGGCCGCCGCCCGCGGCGAGGCCACCGCCACCGCGTCCGCCGCCGCACCCAGCGCCGCCGCCACCGCCACCTCGTACCCCGGGGTCACCGTCAGCCGCTCCGCCGCCGGTCCCAGCAGACCGGCCAGCCGTTCGCGCGCCGCGAGCAGTGCCCCCGTACCGTCCTTGCGGCGCAGCCCGAGCGCGAGCGCGTCCCGCCGGGCCGACACGGCAGCGCGCGAGCGCTCCGCGGCCGTCACCGCGTCCCGGGCCGCCGTCAGCCCGGCCTCCGCGGCGGCCAGGTCCGAGCGCGCCGCCTCGTACTCCCCCTCCACCGCCGGGTCCTCCAGGCCGCCGACCTCCTCGGCCAGCGCCTCGTACTCCTCCCGGGCCGCCTCCGCCCGGGTCCGCGCCTCCTCCCGCGCGGCGACCAGCCGGTCGATCTCGGACTGCGCCGCCCCCGCCCGGGAGCGGGCCGCGCCCAGCCTGCCGGTCAGCCGGGCCAGCCCCTCGCGCCGGTCGGCGATGGCCCGGGCCGCGTCCCGCAGGCGCCGTTCCTCTTCGGCGAGGGCCCGTTCCAGCTCCGCCCGGTGCTCGGCGGTGTCCTCCAGCGCGCGCGAGGCCGCCTCCAGAGCGGCCGTCAGCTCGGCCTCCTGCTCCCGGACGCGCGCGGCTTCCCGTTCCATGTCCTCGGGGTCGCGGCCGCGGCGCTCCTCCTCCGCCGGCGCCGTCGCGCTCTTGACCCGCGCGTCCGCCAGGGACGCCGTTCCCCGTACCCGCTCGGCGAGCTGCGAGAGCTCGTACCAGGTCTGCCGGGCCCGTGTGAGCCGGGGCGCCAGCTCCCGTACGGCCTCCTCCAGCTCCGCCTCGCGCCGCAGGGCCCCCGCGAGGCGGCCCTCCGCCGTCTCCTTGCGCTCCTTCAGCGCGGCCTCGTCCGCGATCTCGGCGTCGAGCGCCCGCCGCAGCGACGACAGGTCGTCGGCGAGCAGCCGCAGCCGCGCGTCCCGCAGGTCCGCCTGGATGACGGCCGCCCGCCGGGCCACCGCCGCCTGCCGTCCCAGCGGCTTCAGCTGCCGCCGCAGTTCGTCGCCCAGGTCCTGGACGCGCGCGAGGTTGGCCCGCATCGCGTCCAGCTTCCGCAGCGCCTTCTCCTTGCGCTTGCGGTGCTTCAGTACGCCGGCCGCCTCCTCGATGAAGGCGCGGCGGCCCATGGGATCGGCGTGCAGGACGGAGTCCAGTTGCCCCTGGCCGACGATGACGTGCATCTCGCGGCCGATGCCGGAGTCGGAGAGCAGCTCCTGGATGTCGAGCAGGCGGCACGTGTCACCGTTGATCTGGTATTCACTGCTGCCGCCGCGGAACATGATCCGCGTGATGGTGACTTCGGCGTACTCGATGGGCAGCACGCCGTCGGAGTTGTCGATCGTCAGCGACACCTCGGCGCGCCCGAGCGGCGGACGCCCGGTGGTTCCGGCGAAGATGACGTCTTCCATCTTCCCGCCGCGCAGGGATTTGGCGCCTTGTTCGCCCATGACCCAGGAGAGCGCGTCCACCACGTTGGACTTGCCCGAGCCGTTCGGACCCACGACGCAGGTGATGCCGGGTTCGAAGCGCAAGGTCGTGGCGGAGGCGAAGGATTTGAAGCCACGCAGGGTCAGGGACTTGAGGTGCACGCCGCCGGACTCTACCTTTCGCGTGCGGTTTCGCCCGTTAAGGTGCGGGGCATCACCGACGCAAAAGGAAGCAGCCCCCGCCTGGCTCCACGCCGTGAGGCGCGGCGTCCAGACGTTCAAGAAAGAAGGGACGCCGAAGCGTCCCTTGCAGATCAAGCGGGGCTGGGAGTCCAGCGCCGTCAGGGAGCGCGAATCAGGTGAGCGCAGGCTCCGCCTGCGGTACGTCGATATCGATGCTGTCCAGCAGCGAGTCTCCGTCGTGCTGAGCGGCGGCCGCGTTCAGGGCGTCATTTTCGGACTGAATCCGTACGAGCTCGGACTGAAGGTCCTGGACGCGCTGCTGAAGCCGTCGCATCTCGGCGAGGAGTCGCGGATCGGAACCGCCGACGTAACCGAGAAGCGCCTTTGCCATGATGGATGGTCCTCCACACTGAGTGACCGACCGAAGCGGTGTGGGTCGTGAGGGAATCGCACCCGCGGATGTCCGGCAGCGACTGACAGTCACTGCGCTTACTAATGCCAACACTGCCAAACAGCTCAGGTGCGCGGGGCTTCCAGCGTCTCACCAAAAAGTTTGACGGTCAACACGATCACGCCCCGTATCGGCGGGCGACCCGGCCCCCACAAGGGGCGTGGAGATCATCCTCGCCTCCGAGCTTTCCACGCTTCGTGGCCGTCGGCAACGCGTCGGCGAAGAATGCGCAGTTCCGACCGGGTGCGCACCGCGGATGCGTGTGATCAGTACATGATCAGTCGATCGATCACCGGATGGCGAAGCCGTCATATCCGCCGCGCGGTGTGCCCCAGATCTCCGTCACTCCGTCCACCCGGCCGGGCGTGTCGGCGGAACGCAGCCATTCCAGCAGCCGGTGGCAATTCTCACGTTGACCTTCGGCCACGACCTGTACCCGCCCGTCGTCGAGGTTGAGCGCGAAACCGAGCACTCCTCCGATCTCCAGGGCATTGGCCCTGGTGAACCAGCGGAAGCCCACTCCCTGTACGCGGCCGCGCACCCAGACGGTCAGGCGGACATCTTCGTTCATGCGTGAACGCTAACCGGGCGGCCGCAATCGGGGCACATCACCCCCCTGGCCCCATGCCGTACAGTCGCGCAGCAATGAACTCACCCATTTGGGTGAGTAAAGGATGATCTTGAGCTTCGAGGAAGGCACGACGCCGATGGGACGCCACCGACTGAACGCCGCTCCGCGACGCGACGGCAGGCGCGGAACCGCCCTGCGCACCGGCCTGCTGGGCGTTTCGGTCGCCGTCGCCCTCGGCGCCGCGGCCGTCACCACGGGCCTGGTGCCCGTCGGCGACTCCTTCCCCTATGTAGGGGTCGGGGGTACGGACTCCCCCGGCGGGGCGGCGGCCGGCCGCGCGCCGTCGCCGGCCCTCAAGAGCGCGCTCGACCAGCAGGGTGGCCTCGCCAACCTCTCCGGCCGGACCCCTTCGGGCGCCGCCGCCACGAGCCCGCCCGGCAGCCCGTCCTCCTCGGCCTCCCCGGCCCCTTCGACGTCGCCCAGCCCCTCCGCGTCGCACAGCCCCTCCGCCTCCGCGTCGCCCTCCGCCCCGGAAGAGCCGCCGAGCCCCTCGGCCACGCCCGCTCCCTCCACCGAGGCGCCGCGGAAGACCGCCGCCCCGGCCCCGGTGAAGCCGGCCCCCGCGAAGCCGGACCCGAAACCGCTCCCCGCGAAGCCGGTCCCCCCGAAGCCTTCCGTCCCGGCGCCGACCGCCCCCGCCCCCGGGGACGGGCACTCCGCCGAGGAGACGGCCGTGGTGGCCCTGGTGAACCAGGCGCGCGCGCAGGCCGGGTGCGGCCCGGTCCGGGCCAACCCGCCGCTCGCCGCGCTGGCCGGGGCCTTCAGCAAGGACATGGCGGTCCGCGGCTTCTTCGACCACACCGATCCCGACGGGGACACCCCGTGGGACCGCGCGTCCCAGGCGGGCCTCTCCGGCCTCGGGGGCGAGAACATCGCCCGCGGCCAGGGTGACGCCGCGTCCGTGATGAACTCCTGGATGAACAGCCCGGGCCACAAGGCGAACATCGTCAACTGCGAGTTCCGCACCCTGGGCGTCGGCGCCCACTTCGCCGCCGGCGGTCCCTGGTGGACCCAGGACTTCGGCTTCTGAGACCCGCCCGGCAGCGCGGTCAGGCGGTGACGAGCACCGCGTCGGCCAGGACCGCGCGGCCCGCGACGACGACGCGCGCGTGCTCGGCAACACGGCGGCCCAGGTGCTCGGCCGTGGCGATGTCGGCCTGGTGGACGCCTTCCGGACCTTCGTCGGAGTTGGTCTGGGCGGCCGCGCCGGAGAAGAAGCCCAGGCGGTTGAGGTCGTTCTCGGAGCCGGCGGTGGAGTTCCAGCCCGGCTTCAGGCCCAGGTTGACCCAGCTCATGGCGTGCTGGGCGGCCAGCGTCTGGAAGTACTGCAGGGTGTGCAGCTTGTCGCCGCTCTTGGAGCCGGAGTTCGTGAAGCCCGCGGCGACCTTGTCCTGCCAGACGTCGCCGAACCAGCGCTTCGAAGTGGCCTCCGCGAAGACGTGGAAGGCACCGGAGGCCGTCCCCATGTAGGTGGGCGATCCGAAGACGATCGCGTCGGACGCGTCGAGCAGTTCCCACTGGGCGTCGTCGATCGTGTCCACCTTGATCAGGTGCACGGTGGCGCCCGCGTCGAGGGCCCCGCTGCGGACGGCCTCGGCGACGACGGCGGTGTGGCCGTATCCGGAGTGGTAGGCGATCGAGACGACGGGGGCGTGCGAGATGGCGGACAAAGCGGTCTCCCTCGGACAAGTCTTCGCCACCCCACGAGGTGCGGGGCGACGAGAAGAAGAGAAGCACTTACTTTTTGAAAGCGCAAACTGAGGGTTAGCGCTGCACAGAGGTACGCTTAACGGCATGGAGACACCAGCCGGCTGTACGAAAGCCCTCGAATCAGAACTCCCGTTCGATGTTTTCGCGCGCGCGTGTCCGTCCCGGGAGACCCTGGAGCACGTCACCGGGCGCTGGGGCAGTCTTACGGTGGGAGCGCTGCGCGAAGGCCCCTGCCGCTTCAACGAGCTGCGCCGGCGCGTGGAGGGCGTGAGCGAGAAGATGCTCTCGCAGACCCTGCACGCGCTGGAGCGCGACGGCATCGTCCACCGTGAGGCACAGCCGACGAACCCGCCCCGCGTCGACTACGAGCTGACCCCGCTCGGCACGGAGGTCGCGGACCGGCTGCTCGCCCTCATCCACTTCCTGGAGGGGAGCATGGCAGACGTGCTGGCCTCCCGGCGGACCTACGACGCGGCGCGCGCCGGCCTCTGACAGCGCGGGCAGAAGTAGCTCGACCGGTTCATCCAAGGCCGGCGGCGCATCGGGGTGCCGCAGCGGCGGCAGGGTTCGTCCTCGCGGCCGTAGGCGTCGAGCGAACGGTCGAAGTAGCCCGACTCCCCGTTCACGTTGACGTACAGGCTGTCGAAGCTGGTCCCGCCCACGGCGAGGGCCGCGTTCATGACGTCCCGGACATGGCCGAGGAGTTCCGCGCTCCGGGGGCGCGCGAGGGTGGCCGTGGGGCGCTCGTAGTGCAGCCTGGCGCGCCAGAGCGCCTCGTCGGCGTAGATGTTGCCGACCCCGCTGATCAGCGACTGGTCCAGCAGTGCCCGCTTGAGGGTGGTCCGCTTGGCGCGCAGGGCCAGGTGGTAGAGGCCCTCGTCGAACAGCGGGTCCAGCGGGTCCCGGGCGATGTGCGCGATGACGTCGGGCAGCCCGTCGGGGGTGTTCTCGTGCAGGGAGAGTCCGCCGAAGGTCCGCTGGTCGACGAAGCGCAGCTCGGTGCCGAGGTCGTCCGCGAACCGCACGCGGACGCGCAGGTGCTTCTCGTCGGGGGACTCCCGTGGCTGTACGAGCAACTGCCCGCTCATCCCGAGGTGCCCGAGCACGGACAGGTCCCGCCCCTCCAGGGGCAGCCACAGGTACTTCCCGCGCCGCTGCGGCACCCCGAGGGTCCGGCCGCCGAGCCGCGCCGCGAAGTCGGCCCCGCCGCCGGGGTGGCGGCGTACCGCGCGCGGGTGGAGGACCTCGACGGACTCCACGGTCCGCCCCGCGACCCAGCGCTCCAGCCCCCGGCGCACGACTTCGACTTCGGGCAGCTCGGGCACGGGTTCTCCTCGGGGGGACGCGCCGGTCCGGGCGCGGGGTCCGAGCCTACCGGCCCCGTCCGGGGCCCCGGGAACGGGTCCGCCCCGCCACCTGCGGGCAGGTGACGGGGCGGGGGGATCCCGAAGGAAGGGTCAGGCGTCGGGCGTCGGGCCGGCGGGCGTCGGCGCCCCGCCTTCCCCGGCCCCGGCGTCGGCCGGAGCCGCCGCCGTTGCCGTTGCCACAGGAGCCGATGCGGTCGCGGTGGTTGCCCCGCTGCGCTCGTCCGCCTTGGCGCGAATGCCGCGCCAGGCAGACTCGGCGGCCTGCTGTTCTGCTTCCTTCTTGCTGCGGCCGGTGCCGGTGCCGTACGAGACACCACCGACGCGAGCGGCAGCGGTGAAGGTCTTCTCGTGGTCCGGGCCGGTCTCAGAGACCAGGTATTCCGGTACGCCAAGACCTTCGGACGCCGTGAGTTCCTGGAGACTGGTCTTCCAGTCCAGGCCGGCACCGAGGTTCGAGGACCTGTCGATGAGCGGGTCGAAGAGCCGGTGAACCAGCTCCGAGGCCGCGTCGAGGCCCTGGTCGAGGTAGACCGCGCCGATCACCGCTTCAAGGGTGTCGGCGAGGATGGAGGCCTTGTCCCGGCCACCCGTGCCCTCTTCGCCACGGCCGAGCCGGACGAAGGAACCGAGATCGAGGCCACGCCCGACCTCCGCCAGTGCGCGCGAGTTGACCACCGCGGCCCGAAGTTTGGCCAGCTGGCCTTCGGGGAGATCCGGGTGGGTCGTGTACAGCGTGTCCGTGACCACCAGGCCGAGCACGGAGTCCCCGAGGAACTCCAGCCGCTCGTTGGTGGGCAGACCGCCGTTCTCGTACGCGTACGAGCGGTGGGTCAGCGCACGCACCAGAAGGGCGGTCTCGAGTTGGTACCCGAGCCGCCCTTCCAGAAGCGTGTGGGACGAGGCCGCGTTCTTACTGTCTGCCTGCTTCTCAGCGTTGGACAGCTCAGACATTGCGCCTCTCACCAGCCGCTCAGACCTCGAGGACCTGGCGCTTGTTGTAGGTGCCGCAGCTCGGGCACGCAATGTGCTGGAGCTTCGGCTCCTGGCAACGCTCACACGAAACCAGAGTGGGGACCGCAGCCTTCCACTGCGACCGGCGGTGGCGCGTGTTGCTGCGCGACATCTTCCGCTTCGGAACAGCCACGGCTACTTCTCCTGCTTCTCGGCGGCGCCCTGAACTCCGTCAGAGGCAGTGCCGCTCATGTTGTCCTTCTCGACGCCCTGATCGGTGACGAGTCCCTGCAATGCCGCCCAACGGATGTCGACGGCGTCATGGTGGTGGTCCGGGTCGTCGTTCAGGCTGAGCCCGCAATCGGGGCACAGTCCGAGACAGTCCTCCCGGCACACCGGCTGCAGCGGCAGTGCGAGCACCACCACATCGCGCAGCACGGGTTCGAGGTCGAACAAGCCGTCCTCGAGAAAGAGCGTGTCCTCGTCGTCCTCGGCGTCGTCGGCCGGCTCCGCCTTGGAGCGGGTCCGGTCGTCGGCGTCAGGGTACGAGAACATCTCCTGGAAGTCCGCCTTGAGCTCGCGCTCGACGGCCTCCAGACACCTTACGCACTCCCCTACGGCCGATGCACGGGCGGTGCCTGTGACAAGCACCCCTTCCATGACCGCCTCGAGGCGGAGCTTGAGCTTGAGCGGGGCGCCCTGCGGCACTCCGATGACCCCGGCGAGACCGAGGTCCGCCGGTGCCGCGATCTCACGGAACAGCTTCTGCATGGCACCAGGACGCCGACCCAGCTCGTGCGTGTCGAACACGAGGGGGTTGCGGTGGTCGAGGCGGGTATTCAGGGCTGTTCCTGCTTTCACGGATTGCTCAAGATCAAAGATTCCGCCACATATGGGCAGCCTGGATCGCGGTGCATACGCGCGACCGAACAGCCAGGATACCCGCCGGGGAGCCCTGAGCCCAATCCGGAGCTAGCGCCCCTGTTCGTACTGGCGCAGCTGGTCCAGGTTGATCATGCTCGTGTCGAAGAGGCTGGTCTCGTCGAGCGCGGGCTGCTGGGCCTGATGCGGCTGCTGGTGCTGCTGGTCGTGCCGGGGCTGCTGCGACTGCTGGCCCTGCTGCTGGTAGGCCGCGTAGGGGTCGTGCTGCTGTTGCTGCGCGTCGTAGTGGCCCGCGTACGGCGCGCCCACGGAGCCGGCCCCCGAGTACGGGTCGGGCTGCTGCTGGTAGCCGCCGTACGGGTCCTGGTAGCCGTACGCGTCCTGGTGCCCGGTGTCGGGCCCGGCGGAGTACTGCGCGGCGTAGGCGTCGTAGACGGGCTCCGGCTGCGCCTGGGCGGGGATCAGCGGCTGGGCCGGCGCGGCGGCCCGCTCCGGTTCCGCGAGGCCCGCCAGGAAGTCCGCGTCGCTCGACGAGCGGGACTGCTGGGAGCCCGCCGCGTCCTGGGCGGCCATGTGGGCGCCGAGGTCGTCCGTGGGCATCCGGCCCAGCAGCTTCTGGCGGCCCTTGCCCACCGCGTCGAGGGTCTTGGAGAGCACCGCCTCGAAGGTGGCCAGCTTGGTGTCCACGTACGCGTCGGCCTGCCGGCGCTGCGTCTCGGGGTCGTGGCTGCGCTCGGGTGCCTCGGCGTCGGGGTAGCCCTGCTCGTCCAGGCCCGGTCCGCGGCCCAGCAGCTTCTCGCGGCCGCGGTCCACCGAGCCGATGGTCTTGCTGAGCACGACCTCGAAGTTGGCGAGCTTGCTGTCCACGTAGTCGTCGGCCTCGGCCCGGATCTCCTCCGCCTCCCGGCGGGCGTCCTCCAGGATCCGGTCCGCCTCGGTCTGGGAGCGCCGCGCGACCTCGGTGTCGGAGATCAGCGAACCGCGCTGACTGTGCGCGGACTCGATGATCCGGTCCGCCTCGCGGCGGGCCTCCTCGACCATCTGCTCCCGGTCTCCGATGAGTTCGCGGGCCTGCGCGAGGGAGCCGGGGAGCGCGGCGCGGACCTCTTCTAGCTGGGCGAGCAGTTCGGCACGGTTGATCACGCAGGAGGCGGACATCGGCATGGAGCGGGCGCCGCCGACGGCCGCGACGATCTCGTCGAGCTTCTTCTGCACGTCCATGGGGACTCGCACTCTCTCGGCCTCGGGCGGTTCCCGAGTCGGACGCAACGACTGTAAGGCCGACGGGCGGACCACCGGCACCGGCTGACGGCCCCGCGGACGGTCAGCGGTCGCGCAGCCGTTCCAGCAGGGCGGCGTGCACGTGCGCGGGCAGCAGGTGGGCCACGTCGCCGCCCCAGGTCGCGACCTCCTTGACCAGCGAGGACGACAGGAAGCTGTACGTGGGATTGGTCGGGACGAAGAGCGTCTCGACGCCGGAGAGCCCTATGTTCATCTGGGCCATCTGGAGTTCGTAGTCGAAGTCGCTGACGGCGCGCAGGCCCTTGACGATGGCCGGGATGTCCCGCTGCTTGCAGAAGTCGACGAGCAGGCCGTGGAAGGACTCGACCTCGATGTTCCCGTAGTCGGCGGTCGCCTCGCGGATCAGCTCGATCCGCTCCTCGACGGTGAACAGGCCCTGCTTCGACTGGTTGATCATCACGGCGACGTGGACCACGTCGTAGAGCCGGGAGGCCCGCCCGATGATGTCGAGGTGTCCGTTGGTGATGGGGTCGAACGACCCCGGACAGACGGCGCGGCGCACGTGAAGTCCCTCGCTCTCCGGTACGGAAGTCATGAATCTTCGCTGGTGAAGGCGGCGCGACCGTACCAAAGGGTGCCCTCGCCGTACTTCCGCGACCGGAGCGGCTCGAAGCCGTCGGGCCACGGGAACGCGCCGCTCCTCGTGCTGCGCTCCACGGTGACGAGCGCATCGCCGGTGAGCCAGCCCTGGGACCGGAGTGTGAGGAGGATCTCCCGAAGATCGTCGTGACCGACGGCGTACGGCGGGTCCAGGAAGACCAGGTCGTACGGGTCCCCGGCGGCAACGGCCGCGACGATCTGCTCGGCCTTGCCGGCCCGGAACTCGGCGCCCGGCAGGCCCAGCACCGCGATGTTCTCCCGGATCGCCTTGGCGGCCTTGGCGTCGGGCTCGACCAGCAGGGCGTGCCCGGCGCCGCGGGACAGCGCCTCCAGGCCGACCGCCCCGGAGCCCGCGTACAGGTCGAGCACCCGGGACCCCTCGATGCCGTGCAGGGACTCCCAGGTGGAGAAGAGGCCCTCCCGCATCCGGTCAGAGGTCGGGCGGGTGCCGGTGCCCGGGGGCACGGCCAGCCGTCGCCCGCCGGCGCTGCCGGCGATCACGCGGGTCATCTGGTGTCCTTCGTACGGCGGTCGCGGGGGGTTACTGGGCTCCAACGATAGGTCGTACCGGTCAGCCCTTCTCCAGGTACTGCTCCCGCTCGGTGTCCAGCAGGGCGTCCAGCGCGGTGCGCAGACCCGGCAGGCCCTGCAGCCCGGGGTCCTCGGCGACGACCCGGGTGGCTTCCTCCCTGGCCTCGGCGATGACCTCCTCGTCCTCGATGACGGCGAGCATGCGCAGCGAGGAGCGCACCCCGGACTGGGCCTGGCCCAGGACATCTCCCTCGCGGCGCTGTTCCAGGTCGATCCGGGAGAGTTCGAAGCCGTCGAGGGTGGCGGCGACGGCGGCGAGCCGGGCCCGGGCGGGGCTGGCCTCGTGCATCTCGCTGACCAGCAGGCACAGGCCCGGGGCGGTGCCGCGGCCGACGCGGCCGCGGAGCTGGTGGAGCTGGGAGACGCCGAACCGGTCGGCGTCCATGATCACCATGACGGTGGAGTTCGGGACGTTCACCCCGACCTCGATGACGGTGGTGGCGACCAGCACCTTGACCTCGCCGGCGGCGAAGCGCCGCATGACGTCGTCCTTGTCGGCCGGGTCCATCCGCCCGTGGAGCACCTCGACGCGGATCCCCGCGAGCGGGCCGCGCGCGAGCTGCTCGGCGATCTCCAGGACGGCGAGCGGGGGGCGCTTGTCCCCGTCGGCCTCGGCGGCGGCCTTCTTCTTCTTGGAGCCGGCGGTCTCGTCGTCGTCCCCGATGCGCGGGCAGACGACGTACGCCTGGTGGCCGTTCTCCACCTCCTCGCGGACCCGTTCCCAGGCGCGGGCCAGGAAGTGCGGCTTGTCCTGGGCGGGCACCACGTGGGTCACGATGGGCGAGCGCCCGGCGGGCAGCTGGTCGAGGACGGAGGTCTCCAGGTCGCCGAAGACGGTCATGGCGACGGTGCGCGGGATCGGGGTCGCGGTCATCACCAGCAGGTGCGGGGGCTGTTTGCCCTTGGAGCGCAGCGCGTCGCGCTGTTCCACGCCGAAGCGGTGCTGTTCGTCGACGACGACCAGGCCGAGGTCGTGGAACTGCACCTTGTCCTCGATCAGGGCGTGCGTGCCGATGACGATCCCGGCCTCCCCGGTGACCAGGTCGAGCAGGGCCCGGCGGCGGGCGGGCATCCCCATCGACCCGGTGAGCAGCACCACCTTGGTGCCGCGGTCGGACCCGCCGAGCATGCCGCCCTCGGCCAGCTCGCCCATCATCTCGGTGATCGACCGGTGGTGCTGCTGGGCGAGCACCTCGGTGGGCGCGAGCATCGCGGCCTGTCCGCCGGAGTCGACGACGGCGAGCATCGCGCGCAGGGCCACCATCGTCTTGCCCGAGCCCACCTCGCCCTGGAGGAGGCGGTGCATGGGGTGGCTGGTGGCCAGGTCGTCGAAGATCTCCGCGGAGACCTTCAGCTGGCCGTCGGTGAGGGTGAAGGGGAGCTTGGCGTCGAAGGAGTCCAGCAGGCCGCCGGGGGTGGGACGGCGGGGCACGGCGGGGAGCTGGGAGTCCGCGTGGCGGCGGCGGGCCAGGGCGACCTGGAGGACGAAGGCCTCGTCCCACTTCAGGCGCCGGCGGGCGTCCTCGATGTCGGCCTTGGTGGCCGGCCGGTGGATCTTCAGCAGAGCCTCGGTGAGCGGGACCAGTGCGCGGCCCTCGCGCAGGGCGGCGGGCAGCGGGTCCACGGTTTCCCGGACAGCGGGCAGGACCGCGTCCACGCACTTGGTGATCTTCCAGGACTCCAGTTTGGCGCAGGCCGGGTAGATCGGGATGAGCCGGCTCGCGAACGCGCCGGCCGCGTCCTCGTCGGAGGCGTCGGCGCTCAGCAGCTCGTAGGCGGGGTGGGCGAGCTGGAGCTTGCGGTTGAACATGCCGACCTTGCCCGCGAACATCGCGCGGGTGCCGGGCAGCAGGTCCTTGTGCGGCTTGTGGACCCCGGCGCCGAAGAAGACGAGCTGGAGCCGGCCGCTGCCGTCGGTGATGGTCACCTCCAGGCGCTTGCCGCGGCCGCCGTTGAAGGTCAGGATCCGGGCGTCGGCGACCTGGGCGACGACGGTCACGTGCTCGTCGAGCTGGTCGGCGAGTTCGGTCAGCGGGGTCAGCTCGCCCCGCTCCGCGTACCGCCGGGGGTAGTGGTGGAGCAGGTCCAGGGCCGTGTGCAGGCCGAGCTGCTCGGCCAGCACCTTCGCGGTGGCGGGGCCGAGCGTCTTCTTGAGGTCTTCGTCGAGCGCGGGCACGTGTTCCATTGCACACCATGCCGCTGACAAGGCCGCTATTCGACCCCGATGAGGAGCGGCGCCGAGTGCCGCCCGCCCCGGTAGGTGACCGTGTCCACGGCCAGGTGCCCGTGCTGGACGTACGCCTCCAGGCGCTCGGCGAGCGCGTCCGGCACCTCCGGGCCGAGGACCAGGGTGACGAGTTCGCCCCCGGAGCCGAGCATCCGCTCCAGGACCGCCTCGGCGGTCTCGGCCAGGCTCGCGCCGATGACCGCGACGTCGCCGTCGATGAGGCCGAGCACGTCACCGGCCTGGCAGATCCCGGCGGAGGTGAAGGACTGCCGTTCGGCGACGGCCAGTTCCGCGCAGCGGGTGGCGCCGGCCGCCGCCGTCATGGCGACCACGTCCTCGTCGAAGCTGCCGTCCGGGTCGTGCACGGCGAGCGCGGCCAGCCCCTGGACGGCGGAGCGGGTGGGGATCACGGCCACCCGTACGCCGTCCGCCCGGGCCTGCTCGGCCGCCGCGGCGGCGACGGCCCGCACGTCGGCGCCGCCGGGCAGCAGCACCACCTCGCGGGCGTGCGCGCGGCGGATGGCGTCGAGCAGCCCGGCCGCCGTCGGGACCTCCCCGGGGCGGGCGAGGACGGCGGTGGCGCCCGCCCGCGCGCACAGTCCCGCGAGCCCCTCCCCCGGGACTACGGCGACCACGGCCCGCTGGGCGCGCTCGCCGCGGGCCCGGCGCATCTCGTCGCCGAAGTGGGTGATCCGGATCCGGTACGGCCGCCCGGCGACGACCCCGGCCTCCACGGCCGCGCCGGGGTCGTCGACGTGCACGTGGACGTTCCACAGGCCGTCGCCGCCGATCACCACGAGGGAGTCTCCGAGACCGTCGAGCCGGGCGCGCAGGTCCGCCACCGCCGGCTCCGCGGCCTCCAGCAGGTAGATCACCTCGTACGCCGGCCCGTCCTGCCCGCTCGCGCAGGGCTCCGCGGGACGGGGTACGGGCACGGCCCGCCCGCGCACCGGTTCGGCGGCGGGCTCCTGCCCGGACAGCGCCTGCCACAGGGCCCCGAGTACGGCGACCACACCGCAGCCCCCGGCGTCGACGACCCCGGCCCGGCCGAGCACGGCCAGCTGCCCCGGGGTCTCGGCCAGGGCGGCGCGGGCCCCGTCGTAGGCGGCCCGGGCCACGTCGGCGGCGGTCCCGGCGGCGGCTCCGGCGGCCTCGCCGGCCCGGGCCGCGGCGGTGGCCACGGTGAGCATGGTGCCCTCGACGGGGTGCGCGACGGCCGCGTACGCCGATTCCGCGGCGCGGGTCAGCGCCTGGGCCAGCACGGCCCCGGGGCCCCGGGCGCCGGGCTCGTCCCCGAGCACGTCCGCGACCCCGCGCAGCAGTTGCGCCAGGATCGTCCCGGAGTTGCCCCGGGCGCCGACGAGCGCTCCGTGCGCGTAGGCCCGTACGGCCTGGGCGAGGGAGGTCTGCGGTGTGCCCTCGGTCACCTCGCCGAGGGCCTCGTCGAGGGCGCGGTCGGCCGATTCGGCGGTCAGGTAGAGGTTGGTTCCGGTGTCCGCGTCGGCGACGGGGTAGACGTTGATCGCGTCGATGTCCTCGCGGGCCCGGCCCAGTGCGGCCACGGCCAGCGAGCTCCAGGCGCGCACCGCTTGGGCGTCGAGCTCGTCCGGGGGCTGCGGCTGCGGCTCGTGCGGCACCGGGTGTTCCTCCTTGTGCGGGCCAGGGTTCACCGCAGGGTAACGAAGGACCGCCGGGGCGTCCGGACCTCGGGGCGGGGGCGGCGGCGGCCATGGTAGTTTTCTTGGACCGGTGCAGGCGTTGTATGCTGCTCCGGTTGCCCGATGAGAGTCGGGCCATTCCCCGGCAAGCCACTTCAGATCTCTGGATCCGGTGCGCCGGTTTCACTGTAATTGCACCTGAAGTCTTTGGAGTGACCTGTGGCTGCCAACTGCGACGTTTGCGCCAAGGGGCCGAGCTTCGGCAACAGCATCTCCCACTCGCACCGCCGTACCTCGCGTCGCTGGAACCCGAACATCCAGCGCGTGCGTGCCGTGGTCAATGGGACGCCGAAGCGCCTCAACGCCTGCACCTCGTGCATCAAGGCCGGCAAGGTCTCGCGCTGACGCCTCCCGTCGTAGCGCAGCCCTTTCCGGTTGCCAAGAAGGCCGGTTCACCTCTGGTGAACCGGCCTTTTGCCTTTCCCGGACCCGGGCGACGCCCCGGATCCGGCGGGCCCGGCGGGGCTCAGCGCCACCGCCAGGCGTGGTCCACCGGGCCGATGCCCGCGCCGAGCGCGAAACCGGCGGCGATGGCCCCGGTCACGTATGCCTTGGCCTCGGTGACCGCCTCCGGGACGCTCAGGCCCTTGGCGAGGCCCGCCGCGATGGCGCTGGCGAGGGTGCAGCCCGTGCCGTGGGTGTGCCGGTTGTCGTAGCGCGGGGCCCGCAGCCAGCGCTCCTCGGTGCCGTCGCTGAGCAGATCCACCGCCTCGTCCGCGTTCGCCGCGAGGTGACCGCCCTTGATGAGCGCCCAGCGCGGCCCGAAGCCGAGGACCGCGTCGGCGGCCCGGCGCATGTCGTCCTCGCTCTCCACCCGCAGGCCCGTGAGCTGCGCCACCTCGTCCAGGTTGGGCGTGGCCACGGTGGCCCGCGGCAGCAGTTCCCCGCGTACGGCGTCCAGCGCCGAGGCGGCGAGCAGCGCGTCCCCGTGCTTCGAGACGCCGACCGGGTCGACGACGGCCGGCGCCGGGGTCTCGGCCAGCAGCGCGGCCACGGTCTCCACCAGCACGGCCGAGGAGAGCATGCCGGTCTTGACGGCCCGTACCCCGATGTCGTCCACGACGGCCCGGTACTGGGCCGTCACGGCCTCGGCGGGGAGTTCCCAGGCTCCGCGTACCCCGAGGGAGTTCTGCGCGGTCACGGCGGTCACCACGCTCATGCCGTGGACGCCGAGCGCGAGCATGGTCTTCAGGTCGGCCTGGATGCCCGCGCCGCCGCCGGAGTCGGATCCGGCGACGGTCAGGCACAGCGGCGGCGCCGTGCTCACGGGGCGCCGTCCTCGGAGGCCGGGTCGGCGCCGAAGTGGTCCCAGCCGCCGGTGCTGGTCCAGGGCGCTCCGTCGACGGTCACCTGGGGCAGCGCGGAGCGGTTGAGCACTCCGCCGATGACCTTCCAGCGGGCCGGCAGCTTCACGTCGGGCGGGAAGGTCGCCACGATCGCGTGGTCCTCTCCCCCGGTGAGGACCCACTGGAGCGGGTCGACGCCGACGGCCTGGCCGATGTCGTGCATCTGGCTGGGGATGTCCACGGCCGCGGAGCGCAGGTCGATCCGCACCTTGCTGGCCTCGGCGATGTGCCCGAGGTCGGCGATCAGGCCGTCGCTGACGTCGGTCATGGCGGTGGCGCCGAGCCCGGCGGCCGCGGGTCCCGCGTGGTACGGCGGTTCAGGTCGCCGGTGCGCCTCGACGAAGGCCCGCGGCGAGCGGAAGCCGCGCGAGAGGACCGCGAAGCCGGCCGCGGACCAGCCGAGCCAGCCGGTGACGGCGACGACGTCGCCGGGCTGGGCGCCGGAGCGCAGCACGGGCTCGTGGTTGCGCAGGTCGCCGAGGGCGGTGATCGCGACGGTGATGGTGTCGCCGCGGACCACGTCCCCGCCGACCACGGCGGCGCCGGCGACCTGGCACTCGTCCCGGATGCCGTCCATCAGCTCGGTGGGCCAGGTGACCGGCAGCTCGGCCGGGACGACCAGGCCCAGGAGCAGCGCGGTCGGCACCGCGCCCATCGCGGCGATGTCGGCGAGGTTCTGCGCGGCGGCCTTGCGGCCGACGTCGTAGGCCGTGGACCAGTCGCGCCGGAAGTGCCTGCCCTCCAGCAGGATGTCCGTGCTCGCCACGACCCGCCGGTCGGGGGCCGACACCACCGCGGCGTCGTCGCCCGGCCCGAGCCGGACGGCCGGGGTGGTGGTGAGCCGTGAGGTGAGTTCCCTGATGAGCCCGAACTCCCCCAGCTCGCCCACAGTGCCCTTCATCGCTGTGCCCCTTCTTGCCCAGTCCGCTTGCGGTCGCGAGCCGTCACAGCTCTGGGTACCGTCAACAGATACGTCAACTTCTGCTCTCCGCACGCCCCGCCGTGCGCGGCGCCGGGCTCGCGGGTCTCCCCGCGGCCCTCGGCGACGCGGTACCGTGGCGTCCCTTCTTCCCCCAGCCCCTTCGATCGTGTGGGGCCCACCCGAAGGTTAGGGGAAATGATCCTCGTGGCCGCCCTGGAGGTTCCGTGGTACAGGCGTACATCCTCATCCAGACCGAAGTGGGCAAGGCGTCGTTCGTCGCCGAGTCCATCGGCCAGATCCCGGGGGTGATCCAGGCCGAGGACGTGACGGGTCCGTACGACGTGATCGTGCGCGCCCAGGCCGACACCGTGGACGACCTCGGTCGCATGGTCGTCGCCAAGGTCCAGCAGGTGGAGGGGATCACCCGCACCTTGACCTGCCCGGTGGTCCATCTGTAGCCCCCGTCTACTCTTGGCCGGTGATGTCCCTCCACCACCGGCCCCTCCGTGTCCTGGCCCTGCCCGCCGCGCTGTCCGTCCTGGCCCTCGCGGCGTGTTCACCGGGCGGTTCCCGGGCCCGGGTGGATCCGCCCGCCACGCCGCCCGCCGACGTCGCGGGGTTCTGTGCAGCGCTGCACGAGGAACTCCCCGAAACGGTGGCCGGCCTGGCGCGGACCACCACCGAACCGGCATCGGATCTGACGGCCTCGTGGGGCGGCTCGGCGATCGTACTGCGGTGCGGGATCCCCAAGCCCCCCGAGATGGCCGATCCGGCACAGGAGGGCGTCCACGTGAACGACGTGGCCTGGCTGCTGGAGAAGCTTCCCGACGGCGGCGGCTTCCGTTTCACCACCGGGGGCCGGCTCGCGTACACGCAGGTGCGGGTCGACCGGGAGCACGCCGAGGACGCCGGGATGCTGGTCGGCCTGTCCGATGTGATCGCCAGGACCGTGCCCGAGGGCATCTCCTCCTACTGAACCGCCCCCGGCTCCGCGACTTCCCGAGCCCCGCACGCCGCGTCCGCGCGGCGCCGGACCCCGTCCCGGCACGCCGCCGCCCGCCGGCCCTCGCCCTTCAGGGCGGGCCGGCGGGCGGTGTGCTGTTCCGGAGCGCTGCTAGCGCAGGCCGGTGGAGCGGCGCAGGGCCGCCTGGATCAGGCGGTCCACCAGCTCCTGGTACTCGATGCCCGACTCCTGCCACATCCGCGGGTACATGGAGATCGGGGTGAAGCCCGGCATCGTGTTGATCTCGTTGATGACGAACTCGCCGTCCTCGGTGAGGAAGAAGTCGGCACGCACCAGGCCCTCGCACGACGCGGCCTCGAAGGCCTCGATCGCGAGCCGCTGCACCTCGGCGGTCTGCTCCGGGGTCAGCGGGGCGGGCACGATCCCGGAGGCGGAGTCGATGTACTTCGCCTCGAAGTCGTAGAAGTCGTGGCTGGAGACCGGCGGGATCTCGGCGGGCGCGCTCGCGCGCGGGCCGTCCTCGAACTCCAGGACGCCGCACTCGATCTCGCGGCCGCGCAGCAGCGCCTCCACGATGACCTTCGGGTCGTGGCGGCGGGCCTCGTGGATCGCGGCGTCGAGCGCCCCGGCGTCGTCGACCTTGGTGATGCCGATGGAGGATCCGGCCCGGGCGGGCTTCACGAACAGCGGCCAGCCGTGCTCGCCGGCGAAGTCCAGGACCTTGGCGCGCGCCGCGTCCCGGTCGGCTTCCCACTCGCGCGGGCGGATGGTCACGTACGGGCCGACATTCAGCCCGAAGGACGTGAACACCCGCTTCATGTAGTCCTTGTCCTGGCCGACGGCCGAGGCGAGGACGCCGGAGCCGACGTACGGGATGCCGGAGAGCTCCAGCAGGCCCTGCAGGGTGCCGTCCTCGCCGTACGGGCCGTGCAGCACGGGGAAGACGACGTCGACCTCGCCCAGTGCCTTGGGGACGGCGCCCGGCTCGGTGTAGACGACCTCGCGGTTGGCCGGGTCGACCGAGAGCACGACGGCGCCGTCCTCGGAGTCGGCCAGTTCGGCGACGTTCGGGAGCCGGCGGTCGGCGATGGCCATCCGCTCGGGCTCGTCGGCGGTCAGCGCCCACCGGCCGTCCGTGGTGATGCCGATGGGCAGCACCTCGTACTTGGAGCGGTCGATGGAGCGCAGCACCGCGCCCGCCGTGACGACCGAGATGGCGTGTTCCGAGCTGCGGCCGCCGAACACGACGGCCACGCGGGGCTTGCGGCCCTGCTGCTCAGGGGTCTGGGGGAGGTTCTCGCTGCTCATATCGCCACGAGGGTACCCGCTCGGACGGCCGGAAAGGAGTCAGCGCCGTTCCGGTTTGGCGCTGCGCCCCATCAGTTCCTTGAGCGCGACCAGGGTCGGCTTGCCGTGGTGGACGATGTCGACGACGGTGTCCGTGATCGGCATGTCGACCCCGTGGCGCCGGGCCAGATCGGCCACCGACTGGCAGGACTTGACTCCCTCGGCGGTCTGCCGGGTGACCGCGATGGTCTCCTCCAGGGTCATCCCGCGGCCGAGGTTGGTGCCGAAGGTGTGGTTCCGGGAGAGCGGCGAGGAGCAGGTGGCGACGAGGTCGCCGAGGCCCGCGAGGCCGGAGAAGGTGAGCGGGTCCGCGCCCATCGCCACGCCCAGCCGGGTCGCTTCGGCCAGTCCGCGGGTGATGAGGGAGCCCTTGGTGTTGTCGCCGAGGCCCATGCCGTCCGCGATGCCGACGGCGAGGCCGATGACGTTCTTGACCGCGCCGCCGAGTTCACAGCCGAGGACGTCGGTGCTGGTGTACGGCCGGAAGTACGAGGTGTGGCAGGCGGCCTGGAGGCGCCGGGCCACGGCCTCGTCCACGCAGGCGACGACGGAGGCGGCGGGCTGCCGGGCGGCGATCTCGCGGGCCAGGTTGGGGCCGGTCACCACGGCGATCCGGTCGGCGGCGACCTTGGCGACCTCCTCGACGACCTCGCTCATCCGCTTGGCGGTGCCGAGTTCGACGCCCTTCATGAGGGAGACGAGGACCGTGTCGGGGGCAAGCAGCGGGGCCCAGGAGGCGAGGTTGCCGCGCAGGGTCTGGGAGGGGACGGCGAGGACGGTGAAGTCGGCGCCCGCCGCGGCCTCGGCCGGGTCGGTGGTGGCCCGGAGGTTCTCCGGGAGCTCCACGCCGGGGAGATAGTCCGGGTTGGTGTGGCCGGTGTTGACGGCGTCGACCAGCTCCTGGCGGCGGCCCCACAGGGTCACCTCGCAGCCGGCGTCGGCGAGCACCATGCCGAAGGCGGTGCCCCAGGAGCCGGTTCCGTAGACGGCTGCCTTCACGGGACGTGTCACTTCTTGCCCTCCCCTGCGGCCTTGCGCCGCTGCTGTGCCCTGGCCTTGCGGTGGTCGTACGGCTGCGCGGGCGCGCTCTCGCCCCGCACCTCCTCCAGAAGGGATGTGATGGCCGCCATGACGACCTCGGTGGCCTCCTTGAGGACTTCCGGGGTCGGTTCCCTGTCGTAGTAGGCGGAGAGGTCCACCGGCGGCCCCGCGAGCACCTGGAGCGTCTTGCGCGGGAACAGGCGGAGCCTGTTCTCCTTCGCGTACGGCGGCATCGCGAGGTTCGCACCCCACTGGGCCACCGGAATGACGGGGGCCCTGGTGATCAGCGCCACGCGCGCGGCGCCGGTCTTGCCGGCCATCGGCCACATCTCCGGGTCGCGGGTGAGGGTGCCCTCCGGGTAAAAGGCCACGCATTCGCCGCTCTCGATCGCGTCCACCGCGGCCCGGAATGCGTCCAGGGCGTTGCTGCTCTCCCGGTAGACCGGGATCTGACCGGAGCCGCGCAGGATCGTGCCGACAATAGGGACCCTGAAGAGCCCCGCCTTGGCGAGCAATCGGGGCACGCGCCCGGTGTTGTACTGGAAGTGCGCGTAGGAGAGCGGGTCCAGATACGAGTTGTGATTGACGGCGGTGATAAATCCGCCCTCGGCCGGAATGTGCTCCATTCCCCGCCAGTCCCGCTTGAAGAGCACTACCAGCGGCGGTTTCGCGATGACCGCCGCCAGGCGGTACCAGAAGCCGATTCTGCGGCGGGACACTCGGACACCTTCCTCTAGGACCGGTGCGCGGCTCGGGCCACCTCGTCGGCCGGACAAGTGTCGCCCCGGGCCCGGTCTCTGTCGAGAACACCGTACGCCCCGCTCGTGCCACCGGTCCCCCGGGTCGCCCGGGGAGGGCGACAATGAGCCGAGACGTGACCGGGCCATGACCTGACCATGGCATAAACCGGTGTGGGAGCACGCGCGGGGAAGGGAGCGGCCACGAACGCCGTCTGGAGTCTGGTGGTCCCGCTGAAGCCCCTCGCGGTGGCCAAGAGCCGCCTCGCGGCGGCCGTCGGGGCGTCGCGTCCGGGGCTGGCCCTGGCCTTCGCCCAGGACACCGTGGCCGGGGCGCTGGCCTGCGCCGCGGTCGCGGATGTGGTGGTCGTCACGGACGACCGCGCGGCCGGCGGGGAACTGTCCCGGCTGGGGGCCCGGATCGTCGCGGACGTCCCCGCCTCCGGGCTCAACGCGGCGCTGGCCCACGGGGCGCGGGCGGCGCGGACGGCCCGGCCGGGAGCGGCGGTGGCCGCGATGAACGCCGATCTCCCGGCACTTCGGCCCATCGAATTGCTACGCGTGCTCGATAACGCTTCGGCATTTCCCCGGGCCTTTCTGGCGGATGCCGCCGGAATCGGGACGACCTTGCTTTCCGCTGCGCCGTACGTGGAATTGGCACCCTCGTTCGGCGGCCCGTCCAGGGCCAGGCATTCGGCGTCGGGGGCGGTGGAAATCGCGTTGTCGGGGGTCGACAGCGTGCGCCGGGACGTGGACACCGGCGCCGATCTGCGGGCGGCGCTCGTCCTCGGGGTGGGCCGGCACACGGCCCGATACAGTGCCGGTATGCAGGCGACCGCGTACACGTACGACTCCCAGACCCGCAGCGGCAGCGTGCTGCTGGACGACGGCACCCCGGTGTCCTTCGACTCGCCGGCGTTCGACGCGGGCGGCCTGCGGCTGCTGCGGCCCGGACAGCGGGTCCGGATCGAGACGGACGGCGAGGGCGCGGGCCTGCGGATCACCCTGGTCACGCTGCAAACCTTCTGACCTGGCCTTTCGACCGCCCGACGGCGTCCGGACAGCACCGCGGGCCGGCTTCCCCCTGAGGGGAAGCCGGCCCGGCGTGTGTGACTCGTGCCCCTACTTCTTGCGGGCGGTGGTCTTCTTCGCGGTGGCCTTGCGCGTCGCCGTCTTCTTGGCGGGCGCCTTCGTCGCTGCGGTGGCCTTCTTGGCGGCCGGAGCGGTGTTCTTCGCGGCGGCGGTGGTCTTCTTCGCCGCCGGGGTGGCCTTCTTGGCGGTGGCCGAGGTCTTCTTCGCCGTGGCCGTCGCCTTCTTCGCGGTGGCCGTGCTCTTCACCGCCGCCTTCTTGGCGGTCGCGGTGGCGGCCTTCTTGGCGGTGGCCGTGGTCTTCTTCGCGACCGCGGTCTTCGCCGCGGCCTTCTTGGCGGTCGTGGCCCTCTTCGCGGCGGCCTTCTTGACCGTCGCGGAGGCGGCACCGGTCAGGCTGCCCTTCGGCGCCTTCTTCACGGACACCTCGCCGCCCTTGGGCAGCTTCTTGGTGCCGCTGACCAGGTCCTTGAAGCCCTGGCCCGCACGGAAGCGGGGCACCGAGGTCTTCTTGACCCGGACGCGCTCTCCGGTCTGCGGGTTGCGGGCGTAACGGGCCGGGCGGTCGACCTTCTCGAACGAGCCGAAGCCCGTGACCGAGACCCGGTCGCCTCCGACGGTAGCCCGGACGATCGCGTCCAGTACCGCGTCGACGGCGTCCGCGGCCTGCTGACGGCCGCCCAGCTTGTCGGCAATCGCTTCTACGAGCTGCGCCTTGTTCAACGTCTTCCCCTTCGGAGACTTCGCCAGAACGAATGTGTTCAAGCTTATTTCGCACGTTAGGCGGATATATACCGCAAATCAAACACGAAACGGGCTAATCACCCTAGTGCCGCAACGCTGTAGGCCGTTACGGAGTTCCTTCGCATCAGTCGCCTTCAGGGAATCGACCCTCGTCGAGGTCCTTCATCAACCTGTCCAGGCGCCTTGCCGCATCGGCGAGATCGTGCTTCGCCGAAGCCGTGGCGACCAACAGCTTCCGGGACAGCGCCATCCTTACGCCCTCCGGGACTTGCAGTGAGCGCACCCTTGTGTGCGCTTCTTTCAGTCGGTCCGCGACGAGTTCGTAGAGCTCAAGTTGACTGTCGCGTTCCATGCACAGATTGTGCCATCTGGGGCGAGTTGTCGCCTCACGGGGCCTCAACACACAGCTGTGCCCCCCACCGGACGGTGGGGGGCACAGTGTTGTCGATGTGGTCGCCAAATGGCGAATAAGCGCTGATCAGGCTGGAATCAGAGCCGAATCGTGCGGGGCTTGAAGGCCGGTCGGGTGCTTTCGTACGTGGCGATGTCCGCTTCGTTCTGAAGGGTGAGGGAGATGTCGTCCAGCCCCTCCAGCAGCCTCCAGCGGGCGTTGTCGTCGAGCTCGAACTCCGCGACGACACCCTGCGCACGCACCTGGCGGTCGACCAGGTCGACGGTGATCTCGGTGTTCGGGTCGGCTTCGGTCAGCTTCCACAGCCGCTCGACCGTCTCCTGCGGGAGCACGACGGTCAGCAGACCGTTCTTCAGCGAGTTGCCGCGGAAGATGTCGGCGAAGCGGGAGGAGATGACCGTCTTGAAGCCGAAGTTCTGCAGGGCCCATACGGCGTGCTCGCGCGAGGAGCCGGTACCGAAGTCGGGGCCGGCGACCAGCACCGTGGCACCCGCGCGCTCGGGGCGGTTGGTGATGAACTCCGGGTCCTTGCGCCATGCCTCGAAGAGGCCGTCCTCGAACCCGTCGCGGGTGATCTTCTTCAGCCAGTGGGCCGGGATGATCTGGTCGGTGTCGACATTGCTGCGGCGCAGCGGGACGGCCCGGCCGGTGTGGGTGGTGAAGGCTTCCATGGTGTTCAGACTCCGGCGGTCGCGTGGGCGTCGGACAGGTCGGCGGGCGAGGCCAGATGGCCCAGTACCGCGGTGGCGGCGGCCACCTGCGGGGAGACCAGGTGGGTCCGCCCGCCCTTGCCCTGCCGGCCCTCGAAGTTGCGGTTGGAGGTGGACGCGGAGCGCTCGCCCGGCGCCAGTTGGTCGGGGTTCATGCCCAGGCACATCGAACAGCCCGCGTGCCGCCATTCGGCCCCGGCCTCCTTGAAGACCTTGTCCAGGCCCTCTTCCACGGCCTGCAGAGCGACCCGGACCGAGCCGGGGACGACCAGCATCCGTACGCCGTCGGCGACTTTGCGGCCCTCGATGATGCCGGCCACGGCGCGCAGGTCCTCGATGCGGCCGTTGGTGCAGGAACCTACGAAGACGGTGTCGACCCTGATGTCCCGCAGCGGCTGTCCGGCGGTCAACCCCATGTATTCCAGGGCCTTTTCGGCGGCGTTGCGCTCCGAAGCGTCCTCGTACGAAGCGGGATCGGGGACGCGGGCGGACAGCGGTGCGCCCTGGCCCGGGTTGGTTCCCCAGGTGACGAACGGGGACAGGGTGGTGCCGTCGATGACGACCTCGGCGTCGAAGACCGCGTCGTCGTCGGTGCGCAGCGTCTTCCAGTACGCGACCGCCGCGTCCCACTCCTCGCCCGCGGCGGGCGCGTGGTCACGGCCCCGCAGGTATTCGAAGGTGGTCTCGTCGGGGGCGATCATGCCCGCGCGGGCGCCGGCCTCGATCGACATGTTGCAGATGGTCATGCGGGCTTCCATCGACAGCTGCTCGACGGCCTCGCCGCGGTACTCCAGGATGTAGCCCTGGCCTCCGCCGGTGCCGATCCGGGCGATGATGGCCAGGATCAGGTCCTTCGCGGTGACGCCCTCGGCCAGCGCGCCGGTGACGGTGATGGCCATCGTCTTGGGGCGGGCCAGCGGGAGCGTCTGGGTGGCCAGCACGTGCTCGACCTGGCTGGTGCCGATGCCGAAGGCCAGCGCGCCGAAGGCGCCGTGCGTGGAGGTGTGGGAGTCGCCGCAGACCACGGTGGTGCCGGGCTGGGTCAGGCCGAGCTGCGGCCCCACCACGTGGACGACACCCTGCTCGACGTCGCCCAGCGAGTGCAGGCGTACGCCGAACTCGGCGCAGTTCTTGCGCAGCGTCTCCAGCTGGGCCCGGGAGACCGGGTCCGCGATCGGCTTGTCGATGTCGATGGTGGGGGTGTTGTGGTCCTCGGTGGCGATGGTGAGGTCGAGGCGCCGGACGGGCCGGCCGGCCTGGCGCAGACCCTCGAAGGCCTGCGGGCTGGTCACCTCGTGCAGCAGGTGCAGATCGATGAAGAGGAGGTCGGGCTCGCCCTCGGCGCGCCGGACGACATGGTCGTCCCAGACCTTCTCCGCGAGTGTCCTACCCATCGCTTTCCCTCCGGCCGGCCGGTCCGGCCGGCGCTTCATAGAGATCTGTTGCGCCTGATCGCCCGTACCCCACGCACCGGACGACGGCTCGGACCCATTGGTTCGTGGACCCGCACATACAGACTCGCTGGTTCTTGGAAAAATTGAACTTGCGTTTCACAGTGTGAGACGCGAATATCGTTTCATGGACAACTCTAGCGGCGTCGGCGTTCTCGACAAGGCAGCTCTGGTACTGAGCGCACTGGAGTCCGGTCCGGCCACCCTCGCCGGGCTGGTCGCGGCGACAGGGCTCGCACGACCCACGGCGCATCGCCTTGCCGTGGCTTTGGAACACCACCGGATGGTGGCGAGGGACATGCAGGGACGTTTCATCCTCGGTCCGCGGCTGGCGGAGCTCGCCGCCGCGGCCGGCGAGGACCGCCTGCTGGCCACGGCGGGACCGGTACTCACCCACCTCCGGGACGTGACGGGGGAGAGCGCGCAGCTCTACCGCCGTCAGGGAGACATGCGCATCTGCGTGGCGGCCGCCGAGCGGCTGTCGGGCCTGCGGGACACCGTCCCGGTGGGCTCCACCCTCCCGATGAAGGCGGGCTCGGCCGCGCAGATCCTGATGGCCTGGGAGGAGCCCGAGCGGCTCCACCGCGGCCTCCAGGGCGCGCGCTTCACGGCGACGGCGCTCTCGGGCGTACGCCGCCGGGGCTGGGCGCAGTCGATCGGCGAGCGGGAGCCCGGCGTGGCCTCCGTATCGGCGCCGGTGCGCGGCCCCTCGAACCGGGTGGTGGCCTCGGTGTCGGTCTCCGGCCCGATCGAGCGGCTGACCCGCCACCCGGGCCGGATGCACGCCCAGGCCGTCATCGACGCGGCCGCACGCCTCACGGAGGCCCTGCGCCGCACCGGCTGACCCTCCCGTTCCCCATATCCCCCGCCACTCCCCCGGGCCCGGGGGCGCGCAGACGCCGCACACGTCCGAACACGCGCCTCCGGGCCCGCACTTGCAGCCACGCCGGCCTTGTCGGGAAACGGCGAAGAGGCCCTCCGCGATGATCGCGGAGGGCCTCTTCGATGCGTACCCCCGACCGGATTCGAACCGGCGCTACCGCCTTGAGAGGGCGGCGTGCTAGGCCGCTACACAACGGGGGCTAGCTGCTCTTGCTCTGTACTGCGCTGGGCTACCAGGACTCGAACCTAGAATAAGGGAACCAGAAACCCTCGTGTTGCCAATTACACTATAGCCCAAAATGGTCTAGACCAGACCAGTACCCCCGACCGGATTCGAACCGGCGCTACCGCCTTGAGAGGGCGGCGTGCTAGGCCGCTACACAACGGGGGCCCTAGCGATCCTGCATCAAGACGTCCGGGTGCGACCCTGGAGATCTCGCGGGAAGGATCTGTACCCCCGACCGGATTCGAACCGGCGCTACCGCCTTGAGAGGGCGGCGTGCTAGGCCGCTACACAACGGGGGCAAAGCACTGCGTTACTTCTTGCACTGCGCTGGGGTACCAGGACTCGAACCTAGAATAAGGGAACCAGAAACCCTCGTGTTGCCAATTACACTATACCCCACCATAAGTCAACCCCTTGTCGGGGTTTTCTTTCGGGTGGCGCCTCCGTCCGGCCTTTCGGCCCGCTTCGGCGGCGCAGAAAGAACATTACCGGATGCCTGACCGTGCTCCAAAACGGGTATCCCCTGCCAGCAGCTCCGGAAGCCGGTCAAGCCCCTCGATGCGGTGGATCCCCCCGGGGCCCGGCCCGCGGGCCCCGTCGCGGTCCAGCCAGACCGCCAGCAGGCCGGCGTCACGGGCCCCCCGGGCGTCGATCTCGGGCTCGTCCCCCACGTACGCCACCTCGCCCGGCGGCAGCCCGAGCGCCTCGCACGCGGCGAGGAAGGCGGCGGCCTCGGGCTTGCTCACCCCCAGCTCGGCGGCGCAGACCAGGACCTCGAAGCGGTCGCGCAGCCCGAGGTGGCGCAGCTTGGGGTCCTGGTTGGCGACGGAGGAGTTGGTGAGCACCCCGTGCCGGTAGCCGCCGGCGAGGGCGTCCAGTACGGGCACCACGTCGGGGAAGAGGACCCAGGCGGCCTTGTAGTGCGCGACGTACCGGTCGAACCAGGAGTCCGTCTCGGCCGCGGTCATGGCGGGGGCGCCGAGGAAGTCGCGAACCCGGTCGCGGCGCTGCTCCCGGAAGTCCACCTGCCCGGCGGCGAAGCGCGCCCAGTTCCGCTCGGTGATCTCCCGCCACAGGGCCAGCGCCCGTGCGGGAGACCCGTACCGCCCTTCGAGGCCCTCGTCGGCGAGCTGGCGCGCCAGCCCGGCCCGGTCGGCTCCGGTGTAGTCGAACAACGTGTCGTCTATGTCCCACAGCACGGCTCTGATCACCATGGGCCAAGTATGCGAGGAGGCCGTCCGCCGCACCCCGGATACGGCGAAGAGGCCCGGCCCCGGAAGCGGCCGCTATAGAATCGGCGCATGGTGACCGGACAGCGCGGCAGGCCCCGCTCCTTCGACCGCGACGCCGCCCTCGACAAGGCGATGCTCGCC